>JANLRE010000096.1:0-2605 GCA_031368205.1 Fimbriiglobus sp.
GCTTACGCAGCCGGTTCGCCGGGAGTGGAAAAGCGAGATTAGCAGCTATGCAAAACGATCTAAGTCAACATGTGCTGGAAGTAATGGCCTACGGGCTGTCGTTGAAAGAGCGGGTGACGAATGGCGAAATGTTGCTCCTCGATTCGGAAAACGCCAAGCTGAAGCAAATGCTCTGGGCCGACGGCGCGGTGCGCGGGCACGTTGACTACGGCGACAACCTGCCCCGACCCGTGCCTTACGACAGCCGCGAATTCCTCGGTGCCCGCTACGCGCTGGCGTGCTGGCTCGATGAAATTTTCATTAGCGACGTGGACAGCCCGTGGACGGATCAGTGGAAAGAAAAGTCACTCGAAGCGGAGATTTACGGCGGTGGCCAGGAACGAGCGTGGCGGTTTTGGAGCCAAGCAGAACTGGCGGAAAAGCGCCCCGGTACCGAAGCCGTCGAAACCTACCTGTGGTGCGTGATGCTCGGGTTTCGCGGCGCCCCCCGGATCATCGACCCCAAGGAGTGGACCGAACGGGTTAAGCGCCGCGTGCTGGGCGCGCGAAAGATCGAGTTCCGCCTACCGGCTGATCTTGGACTGAAAACCAACGTCCCGGCCCTGCGAAGCCGCGACAGTTTCCGCACCGCCGCCCGATTGCTGATGGTGGTCGCGGCCTTTGCGATGTTGTTCGTGGCTATGCTCGTCACGCAACAATTCAACAACGAGTAACACGACACCCCGCTGGCGGATGACATGCAAAGTCTGTTCTATTTTTGCGTCACGTTTATTGATCGACTCCGGGCAATGGTCGGGTTAATTATCCCGATGTTCGCGGAGGCGGCGGACTTTCGGTCGTGGCCAACGTGGGTGCGGTTGCTCGTCGCGGCGATTGTTTTTGGGGTGATTATTTTCGGCTTGTGGTGGCTCAACAGTCTCCCCGTGGTGCAACGATACCTCATGGTATATGCTCCGACGTACATCCGCCCCATTTACCTACCGCTCGTTTTCACCTTGCTCTGCGTCCTCAGTTGGGTCGGGTATTTCTGGTGGAAGCTCTTCAGCCAGGAAGATGCCGCCGAGTACCCGGACATTCAAGACGCCTGGGAAGAGGCCGTTCGGAAGTTAAAGCAGTCGGGCATCCGGGTCGGCGACGTGCCGATGTACTTAATCGTGGGGCGTCCGGAGTCCGGGGACGACTCGCTGTTCCTGGCGTCCGGCCAGAAGATAGAAATCCGCGTCCCGAACACCCCGGCCCCGCCGATCCGGATTTTCGCGGGGAAAGAAGCCATTTTCGTGACCTGCTCCGGGGCATCAACCTGGGGGCGGTTTGTGGAGCGGCTCGGGAACCCGGACGCGATCGGCGGTGACCTACCCGGCGGGGGGAGCAGTCCCGCGAACGCCACCATCATTCCGGGCACCGCCTTGCAAGGGGTCGATCAAAGCCTTCAGGACGAGTTCTACGATTTGCTCCGCCTCCAAAGCGACGGCAAGTTGACACCCGCCGACGAACGACGGCTGCAAGACCTCGGCGATATCGTGCAAGCCGCGCGAACGGACTTACTCCGCCGCGTCACGATGGCGTCGGACGAGTTGACCATGTGCCCACGTCGGCTGGCCTACCTGTGCCGGCTGATCGCCACCGAACGTCGTCCGTGGTGCCCGTTGAACGGGGTGCTGGTGCTACTGCCGTGGGCCGCGCTCGAAACCGACGAACTCAGTCGCACCGCCGTTGGTGTACTGTCGGCGGACTTGACGATCATTCGTTCCACGTTCCGCCTCCGCTATCCGCATTACCTCATGGTCTGCGATCTCGAACAAGCCGCCGGTTTCGACGAGTTTCGCCGCGGCTTTACCCGAGACAGTCTCCGCTCCCGCATTGGCCAACGTATCCCGCTGATTCCCGATCGCCCCGCCGATGAAATGCCCGCCGTGCTGGAATCCGTTGCCGACTGGGTTCGACTGAACGTGATGCCGTCGTTCGTGTTGAATTGGCTGCGGTTGGACTGGCCGCCCGAGGCCCGCAAGACCAGCCAATTCGTGCCGACCTACAACCGCAAACTGTTTCTCTTCCTGTTCGATTTGTACCGACGGGGACCACGCTTGGGGCGTGTGTTAGCGAACGGCATCCCCGTGGAGCGTACAATTGACCGGGACGACCCCGTGTCCGCGTTGCCGTTAATTGGCGGCTGTTACTTCGCCGCAACCGGCCGCGAGGAACGCAACCAAGCCTTCGTCGCCGGCGTTTTCCAAAAGCTCACCGAATCGCTCGACGCCGTCAGTTGGTCCAACGCCGCGTTCGCCGACGACCGCTCCTACGCCCGCTGGACGGTCATCCTGTACCTAACCACGCTGGTCATCACCGCCGCAACCGGCTTCGGGATCTACTGGCAGTTTTTCCGCTGATGTGAACCACAGAGACAACGAATCGCCCCGTTGTGTTTTCAGGCTGAAAGCCTGGCAGCACTCAGCCCAGGGCAAGGAGGCTTTGCGACGCCGCCCTGGGTGAACGACCAAACAAAGATTCAGACTGAAAGTCTGAGAGCAGGCGCATCATGCTACCGGCTCGCAGTCCTTCAGACTGCTATGAATTGGGGTTCGTCTACCCAGGGCGGCGTCGCAAA
>JANLRE010000105.1:0-2840 GCA_031368205.1 Fimbriiglobus sp.
TCAGATCCTTCGGCCACGTGCTGAAAAGTTTCAAGCCGCCGACTGACGGTACGTCAGCCGTAATCGGAGTTGGTTCCGGGGTTGTCGTGGAAGCCAGCGACACGGCGCGGTGCGACATCCAGTACCAGCCCGTTGCAACGCACAAGCAAAGCAGCGCCAACAACACGCCCGCCACTCGGAATGACCAACTTTGTGGTCGTCGAGATTCAGAATGAGGTCTGTTGAGATTCTCATCACTATTCCGCTCGGACATGGTGACTAACTCCTCCGAGATCGGATGCGGTTGTAAGTCCGAAATTGCATGACCACTTCCGTCCGTGACTAACGCCAATTGTGCAATGAGAATCGAGCTTGTATAACATCGGTCTTTCACGCCATCGAAATTCACCCAACGCCCGGAATCAACTGCCCCGTGCAAACCCACGGCCCTTCACGGGAATGCGAATTCGATAAGTTTCTTTGCCGGATTTACCACTAAAGATTAAGTAGCTGTCACTTGGGAGTTCTTGCAGGCACGCTTCCTTCGGGACACCAACTTTCAACGACCAATACCGTCGCCCACTTTCGGTGCGTGGTTCGGAGAGTGTGACCTCAAGGTAACTCGGCTTGGACTGCCCTTTCACCAACTCCAGTTGGAGGTCCATTCGGTCAGAAACCAAATTGACGGTCTTCTCCGTTCCGAACCGGCCGTTAAAGTCTTTCAGATCGACCGTCATCCCGTCGGAAAGCGCCACTAAACCGGACACGTTTGCGGTGATCGCAACCGACGTGACCGCCGTTGTTCCTTGGGATGTGATGCCGATTTGTCGTTCAAACGGGCCAATGTCGGGTTCAACCGGGGAGCCAGGCGGCAGGGTGGTCTCGGTTCGTCGGCGGTGGACCGTGACCGGAATCTTGTACCCGGCCGTGCACCGGAGTGATTTGCCTTCAGTAATCAACGCTGTAACGTATCTCGCTCGTTCTTCCGATGTGAACGGTACGGGCGTACCGACTACCACGAAGGGGTCTTTGATATCAACATTTGTAATGGGAACGCCTAAATCAGCCTGTTCTCGTGTGGACGACCAATAAATCAATTCATAACTTCGGGCCGTGGCGCCTTCGGGAAAGTCACCGATGGGAATGGCTCGTGGGGTGACATCAAAGGGTGGGACGCCGTTGACGGCGACCATGAACGGCTGGCGCACGAGTGGCATCGTGCCGACCGACATCCCCACTTCGGCGCCCAATTGTTTCGGCCCGACGGCGGTCACTTTAATCAGCATCTGAAAGATGCCCCAGGTCGGCGTGTTCGGGTCGCTGGCCGCCGGAATCAACACCCCTTCTTCGGGTCGATCAAAGTCCAACCCTTTCCAATCCAACGAATTCATCAAGGCCGTTTCTGCCAGCGGTGTTATGAGGTCCGGAACCGGGAAACTACTGACCGGGAACCGCGCCAGGGCGACCTGATTCTTGAAGGCAGTCAAAGCCGCATTCGGAATGATTGCGACGCGAGCCGATGTGCATGACGTGCAACTTCGTCCACGAACCGTTATCGTCACAGGGAGGTTGTGTGGGTTTTGAAACCAGTACGACACCATCGCCAGTTGTTCGGAGACTTCGTAGAAGGATTGAAAATACTTCTGGGGTAGCTCGTCGGAGGCCGGATCATAGGCGATGCGAGAGGTACTGAACCGCAACGGCGGGCCTACGATTGATTGCGTTGCATCAATGGTCTTGTCACCGTCGTCATCCGTGTTCCCGGCGTATTGGGAAATGAATGTCATCCCAAAGATCACGGCCAAGAACAGGCCGATCCCGACGACAAGAATAATGTACGAACGCATAACAACGCCTCGTGGAACTGACGACCGTGATCTAGGGCTTATTTAAGATGATACGCTAACAACGCGGTGGGCGTTCGGTCGTTATTTTTTCTTGTCGGGCAGCGGCTTGCCATCTTCACCGATTGGACCGACGGCCACGATGGCCAACTTCTTCGGGTCCAGGTGCTTCTTAGCAACCGCTTGGACGATTTCAGGCGTGACTGCTTCAACGGCTTTGCGGTATTTTTCCAGGAAATCGAACCCCAACTTGTACCGTTCGGCGGACAAGAGTTGCCCGGCCACTTGCTCGTTCGTGGTCAGGCGGAACGGCAGACTGCCCAGTAGGAATTTCTTGGCGTCTTCGACTTCGACGGCGGTCGGCGGTTCATCTCGAATCAAGTTGATTTCTTTCAGGAACCCGTCACGGACCCACGTGAACTTGTCCGCAAACGTACCAATGTACCCAGTGAACACGCCGGGTTGTTCGGTGGCGGAGGCCGCAATTTGCGCGTTGACCGTGTACGCCAGCCCTTGCCGGTCGCGTAAATTCGCTGAGAGCCGATCCGTAAAGCCCGGTCCCGTTCCGAGTACGTTGTCCATCACTAACAGGGCATAGTAATCCGGATCGTTTCGTTTGATTCCCAAGTGTCCGATGAACACGTGCGTTTGGGCGGCGGTCGCATCGGAGATGATTTTCACGGTCAGTTTATCGGCCTTCGGGGGTGCGGCGGGTGTCGGCCTTTCAGCATCCACTTTCTTCCAGTTTGCGGTCAGGCTCTCGACTTTTTTCGCCATCGCGGTGCTGTCGAAATCACCCACAACCACGACCGTGGTAAAGTTCGGTGCGAAGGCGCTGGCGTGGAACGCTCTGCACTCCGCAACGTTCAACTTTGCCACAATCTCTTTCTTCCCCTGTGACGACCGGCCATAGGGGTGGTCGCCGTAGACGATCGCATTGAAGGCGGTCGAAGCGCGGTTACGGGGTTGGGTTTCGATGTCGTCGATCACGGAAAGTTGCTGATCCCGTTTTTGATC
>JANLRE010000157.1:0-3369 GCA_031368205.1 Fimbriiglobus sp.
TAACGGCTGCATTCATTCCCTTCACCGTTTCATGTCGTGCCTCGCAAAGCCTCGACCACGACCTACAAGACGTGCAAATGCAGCTGCTAGAAAGCCATGTTGTACACCTATAATCAAAGATACTGTTTCGCCCTCCTCGGAGTGGTCCCGATGTCCGTGCCGACGCCGCTACAAAACTACCAGTCCTACAAGAACCTGCCGCAACTCGCGGGGCTGTGCACGGTGGAGGAAGCCGCGAAGCCGGGGCTTTCGATCGAGGAGTGCGTGCGGCGGTTGAAGCGGTTCCACTACTCCTTCAAGCGGTTGCACGAAATCCTGACCGCCCGCCTGACCTCGGAGCCGATCTACGAACTCAAAACCGGCTTCGCCCACCATGCGTACCTGTGTGCCGAACACGTCGCCGCGATCCGTCAACGGGTCGGCGAGATGCGCGAACCGCCGCTGGGCCTGGACGAGGCGCCACACCCGGCGCTTGAGGTGTTCTTCGACGAGATTCGGGGTGCACCGACGACAGAGGAGTTGATCGAGGGAGCGTATCGTGTTACAGTCGATCAACTTTCGCATGTCCTTCGAGAATATCTGGACACGTCGCATCCGCTCACTGATGCACCAAGCCGTCGGGTATTAAGATTCGCATTGATAGAAGTCAACGATATGGCGAACTGGGGCGCTCATGCGATGAGTTGTCTTGTCGAACCGCATTCCGAGCATGAAGAAAAGCTTGAAGACCACGGTCAACACCTCGGCAGTCTACTTGAAGCGGCGGGTGGATTGGATGGATGTCGAGGAATCTCTACTGAATCCGGCGCACCAATCGAACGCCGCTACTCCGCCACGCCGTTCACCTATGACCCGATCCCGAAGCGGGACGAGCGGTTTCAAGACCTGTGGAACCAGGGCGTGAACCCGGAGGCGTTTTTGTACAGCGACGAGTTCCCGGCGCGGGCGAAGGTGTTGATGATGATGTACAAGCGGCTGCGGGAGATTGACGTGCCGGAGATGATGGCGGGCATCATTTCGCAGACGCCGGGCAAGCCGTGGGGCTACTACCGCGACATGTCCCGGCAACTCTGGGACGAGGCCCGCCACGCCATGATGGGCGAGGTCGGCTTCGTAGCCCTGGGCGTGGATTGGACGAAGGCGCGCATCACCTGGAACTGGTCCTACCGCCTGAACACGGAATGCAGCCCGCTCGAACGGCACGGCGTGCTGTACTTCATTGAACAAGGGTTGATGCCGAAGACCGGCAAGCGGTACGAGTCCGAAGTCGCCCGTGACAGCGGGCTGCCACTGGCGGCCACGATCCAAGACTTCGATTGGGCGGACGAGGTGTTGCACAGCCAAATCGGGCGGCTGTGGTACGTGCCGGGGTTCGGCAGCTTGCAGAAGGCGCTAGCGTTCGGCGATCAAGCGTGGTCGAAGATTTTGAGTAACTGGACGACGGTGAAAGAGAAAGGTTTAACCCGACACGAAAATTGGTGGCCCGCGATTTACACCCAAGCCTGCCACGCCACCGGCGAAATCCCGGACGAACACATCCTGAACTACAACGAAACCTACGAAGGCAAACGCGCCGACCTGCAACGCATCGCGGGGGAATGAGGACGGGGTCAATTCATTCCGTGATATTCCCAGCCAAGTCCCCGACGATTTGGCTCACACCCTCGTGGTCAAATATCGTCGGTATCCCGCCCGGACCAGCAAACAACGCCACCCCGTCCCGCACGACAATTGCTTCCGGGTGGTCGATCTCAAACCGCTCGCCGCTGACAGTAACAATCGTGAACGGCCGGTACGGCGTCCGCCGCTTGAAAGTACGGACGGTGCTATCGAAAGTATTGCGTTCCATTGTGGTTGCCTCGTAATTGGCCATCAGTCTTTGTGGCATAGCGTATCACAGAATTGCAATTCGATCAACTGACGAATGTAGCCGACGAAGAGAACCGCGCCAACTCGCAACGCATCGCGGGGGAATAGTCACTTCATGTCGAGGGTTCTTGCTCATCGCCGAGTAGCACGGCGAGGGAGCGTTGCGGGTTGCTGAGGAATCCGCGGGTGACGAGGTAGTGTTCGGTGTCCGTGTAGGCGACCTGTCGGATGCCGTCGGCGTTGAGTTGGTAGATACACGCATCCGGGTAGGCCATAATAATCGGCGAGTGGGTGGCGATGACGAACTGCCCGCCGCGTTGCACGTAGCCGTGGAGCAGTGCCAGGAACTCGAGTTGTCGTTGCGGCGAGAGGGCGGCCTCCGGTTCGTCCATCAGGTAGAGGCCGTTGTCTTGAAATCGGTTTTGGAATACGGCGAAGAACGACTCGCCGTGCGATTGCTCGTGGAGCGATTTGCCGCCATAGGAATCGCCGACTTCGAGGCGTTCGATTTCGGAGGCCACGTTGTAGAAACTCTCGGCGCGAAGGAAGAAGCTAAAACTCGGTCGTGACGGGGCTTTCGCCAGTCGAACGCATTCGTCCATTGCGGAGTGCGAAGCCCGTGTGGCGAAGTTGAAGTTCTGACTGCCGCCTTCGGGGTTCAAACCGCTGGCGACCGCGATGGCCTCCAAGAGCGTTGACTTTCCGGAACCGTTCTCGCCGACCAGGAAAGTGACTTTGGGGTGAAAGGGCAGTTTCGTCAGACCACGAATGGCCGGAAGGGTATAGGGGAAGCGATTGGCGTCCGGAATCCGGTCGCGGAGCAACTCCAGGTGCAACAGAAACGGCCCTGGGGTACTTTTCCGCTTCCGCGCCACGGACCACCTCTGACGCAGCATGAAGCCAATGTGTTCAAAAAATTTGAAACGGGGAAGTGCTGGGGAAATAGTGGCAACGGGTTCTCGACGCTTCGAGAACCCGTTGCACTGAATTGACCTACTCTTTGAATTCGACTTTCGGGTTGTCGATCGTCTTCTTGACTTCGTCTTTCTCTTTCTTCTCGACGATCTTGCCAGTCACCTTCACGTCTTTCGGTTCGGTGCAAACTTTGGCGTGGTAGGGTTCTTTGCCGCCCTTGTCGTTGAGGTAGTACTTGACTTCCTTCTTGTCCTTGTCGGTCACGAGCAAGGCATGGCCACACGCTTTGGTTTCTTTCAACTCACACTTGGTGCAAACGAGTTTGCCTTCCAGTGTCGTCTTCTTGTCTTCTTTCTTGTCTTGCGCGACGGCGAACATCGTCACCATTGCCACGCCGATCACGAGCGCCAGTAATTTCCGCACCATAGTGGGAACTCCAGGGAAAAGGTTAAAACTCGCCACACATGTCCACGATAGTGTAGCCCGTGCCGCAAAGCAACGGCGTATCCCGGATATTCTCGTACTTGCGGGGTACGCCGTTGACGATACCGGGTGGGGTTCGTACTATTGGTTTTTCGGTTCGCG
>JANLRE010000232.1:0-1288 GCA_031368205.1 Fimbriiglobus sp.
GGCTCGGCCTCAGTCGCCTTGCCCTGCTTCAGAAGGATTCCGCCCAAGTTCCGAAAGGCCCACGGGTTGGTCGGCGAAACGGCAATGGCTTCGCGCAACTGGGCGACAGCGTCATCGACTTTACCGTGGCGAACCAGCGCCACGCCGAGAGCGACCCGAGCGTCCCCGTCCTTCGGGGCCAGAGCGACAGCCGACTGAAGCACAGGGATTGCTCTGGCGAGATTCCCCTGGTCACTCAGGGCCATCCCGAGGTTGTAGTGGACGGCGACGTTGTCAGGGTGATGATGGCGAAGAAGTTCCAGCGTTGGAATCGCCGAGGTGTAATCCCCGCGTTTCAGCCGACCCACGGCGGATGCGAGCGGGTCGTATCCCTTGTCGCCGGCACCCCAGGTCACTGTCAACCGGCGGGTGTTCTCGTCGGCGACGATCTTGGCCCAACCGCCGTGACCTCCGAATTCGCGCGTAACCAGTACGCTGATGGCTGCGACGAACCGTTCGGAACCCGGCGTGCGGGAGTCGGTGGGCAGCAGCGAGGCGTCGAAATCATCGAACGCAATGGTGAACTCGAATTCTTGCGGCATGTCAGTCTCCAGTCGGAGCCAAGGCGTACCACCCCTGGACACCCAACTCCGTACCCCAACCCTGAATCAGATCGCGGTCGGATGCCGCCTCGGAAGGACACCCTTCGAGTAGGGCAAGCAGCCGCTCGCCGACCGATAAATGACCGCCCACCTTGTACGGGATCGTTTGTGTCGTGTCTCCGTACATTTTGCCCCAGAACGCCGCCAGGGCCGCAGTCATGCCGATGCTGGCGTTGTAGACCCGGTCGGGTGCGAGTGCTTTCACTTTAGGGGAGAGGGTGCCTTGATTCTCGGCGAGTTGCCGAAGGGCGGACGCTTTCTGCTGCTCTGCGAGAGCCGGGTAGGTGTCTTGTA
This sequence comes from Fimbriiglobus sp., assembly GCA_031368205.1. Taxonomy (GTDB): domain Bacteria; phylum Planctomycetota; class Planctomycetia; order Gemmatales; family Gemmataceae; genus Fimbriiglobus. The sequence continues at coordinate 936 of JANLRE010000232.1, forward strand.
TCCAGCGATCCACCCGCATCCCGACCGGAATCGACCGAAGTTGCAAGCACAACCCGTCGTAAAATTGCTGGCTCAGTTCATTCACTGCCTGCTCGGGGAGGTTCAACTTTCCTCGCCGCAGGTGATCGCTCACAAGCTTCGCCACTTCCCTGCGACCGGGGTCCGTCGAGACAACGTTGAACCGCAGTTCGGGCGGTGTTTGGTAAATGCGGAGGACGAAGCCGCACTGGAACACGATGTGGTAGTCGGTCGCCTCGCCGTACTTCGGGTTGAATAGGACGAGGTGTGCAGGGGCCGAGTTCCGGGCCACAACCACCTTCGAGATCAGCTTCATCGAGGTGTCGGCCTGCACG
>JANLRE010000289.1:0-1564 GCA_031368205.1 Fimbriiglobus sp.
GCCACGGCCACCGAGACCGCCCCGAGAACCCCGAGGCCAACCCCGACTGTGTAACCCAAGCCGTCGGTCGTATCAATCTGGCTGAGGAAGGCGCACAAAAAGCCGAGGCCAAGTAATGCCAGCAAAATCCCCGGACCGACCAAGAAGTCGTTGACGATGACCCCGGCCACCACCGACCCGACTGCCAACAGTCCGCCGACGCCTAACAACAGGTATTGAATCCACTCGTGGAACGGGGCTTCGGTTTCGTGGCGGGCGAACGGCACCAGGAATAGCAAGCTGAGAAACCCGAGACTCACGCCCCACGGCAACAACCACGCCCCGACGTGCCCTTCAGCAGACGCGCCGGTTTTACCGGGGTAGACGCTGATGACGACGGCGACAGCCAATAGTACGAGCGCAAACAGCCCATAAACCCGGCGAATTTCGAGATCGGCATCGCGGGTTGCGTGAATCAACAGCCCGGCCAAGCCCAGCACACCGAGCAGATACCCGACGCCTTCACCGAGCCACCCGCGCCCGTACTGCGCAGCAACAACCGAGACCACGCCCGCAGTCAGACAGAACAGCCCGACCATGCCGACCAGCCGGGAAAGCTGGGGCACTTCGATGGCGGTTTCGGACGGCGCCAGTTCGGGCGGGGCGTACACGGTGCCGGATTTGGCGGTTGGCTGACTCATGGTTCCCTCTATCTCTCCACGAGCTCTCCACGAGCGTCGGTGTTGCAACTCGGACGATACTTTAACCGCGTTGGAACACGACCCGCATAAACGTGTCTTCAAGCCGTTCGCGGCGAAGTTCTAGCCCGCGAACGCCTAGCCCTTGTTCCATCAATTTCTTCGAGATCGCTTCGCGCAAATCCCGGCCGTCCGTGGTCCGAACTTCAAACCGGCAGAACCCGTCGTCCGTGGCCATGTGCTTGACCTCCGTCACACCGGGTTGGGCTTTCAACAGGTGCTGAATCTTCTCTTCCGCCCCGCGAATCTCAAGCACGAGGATCGGTGCGGTGGCGCGAATGTTGGCCATGCGGTCGTCGTAGCGGATGCGGCCCCGGTCGATAATAATGACCCGCTCGCACACCTTTTCCACGTCCGGCAAGTGGTGACTGCTGAACAGAACCGTGTGTTCCCCGCCGAGGTCGCGGATGGCGTTTAACGTCTCTTCTTGCTGCACCGGGTCAAGGCCGGTCAACGGCTCATCGAGGATCATGACCTTTGGGTCCGACAACAACGCATCGGCCAAGCCGACCCGTTGGCGATAGCCCTTGGAAAGTGTGTTCACGAGCCGTCGCCGCACTTCTTTGATGCGGCAACGTTCGAGGCAATACTCAATGCGTTTCGTGCGAATGCTGCGGTCAATTTGCTTCAACTTCGCCCGGAATTGAAGGTACTCTTCCACCCGCATTTCGGGGTAGAGCGGCACACTTTCCGGCAAGTACCCGAGGTTCTGGCGGACTTCCATTGATTCGTACATCACGTCGTAACCAGCAACTTTCGCCAAGCCACTGGACGCGGGCATGAAGGTGGTCAGCACCCGCATTGTGGTCGTCTTACCCGCGCCGTTC
>JANLRE010000715.1:0-2111 GCA_031368205.1 Fimbriiglobus sp.
CTCGATTTCGCCGCCCTCAAGTCGGCGGCACGGGCGGTGCTAGAGGGTGAGGCCATCACCAACGCCAAGGTCACGATTGCGTTCGTCGATAGTCCCCACATTCATCGGCTGAACAAGCAGTTTTTAAACCACGACGAACCGACCGACGTGCTGACGTTTCCGTACTCCGATCCCAAATCGAAGAAGCTCGAAGGCGACGTGGTCATCGGGTATCAAATAGCCCAAGAGTATGCGGCGGACCGTGGGCATGACGTGACTCTGGAATTGCTACTTTACGTTGTTCATGGCTGTCTCCATTTGTGCGGCTACGATGACACGGACGACAAACACGCCGCCCAAATGCGCGTCCGCGAACGACACTACCTGAAGGCGATTGGCCTTCCCGACATTGCGGGAGATTGACACCGATGGTTCGCCAAATCCTGGCCCAAGACGTGAAAGCCAAACTCGACGCGGGGGAACCGATTCACTTTCTCGATGTCCGCCAACCTCAAGAACACGCCCTCTGCCGTATCGCAGGCAGCCAACTGATTCCGCTCGGGGAACTGCAACACCGCACCTGCGAGATTGAACCACTCGCCGGTGTGATGATCGTCGTCTATTGCCACCACGGCGTCCGCAGCCTGAGCGCTGCGAACGTGCTGCAACAATCGGGCTTCACGAATGTCGTCAGCATGGCCGGCGGCATCGAAGCGTGGTCGCTCCAAGTGGACGCGACCGTGCCACGGTACTAGCTCTCTGTTGCTTTTTGGGCGGCCATCATCTGGTTAAACCGAATCGCAATCGGGATATAGATCATGATGACCACCACCATCATCCCCGCAAGGCACGCAAAATAAACGCCAGGCTTCATCATCGGATACAACTGAGCGATGGGCGCAACGATCAGGATGTTGGCCAGGAACACTACACTTAAGAAACAGGCTGTGACGAAACTCTTCATACTGGCCGGTGCAGCTACGAACGCTAGTTCCAGTCCCGTGATGCTCACCAGGATTTCGGCCATCGTCAGGATGAGATAAGCCAACACCTGCCACCAGACAGTGACTCGTTCGGAAGGTTTCACCCAATCAACGGTCTCCACCGTGACTTGAGTCGGTTCCTGTTTCACGCTGGCGAGTTCATCGCCTGTTTTCAGAAGTGGTTCAAGCACACCCGCTGCGCTGAGGCTGAGCGAATCGGGACCAGCGATTAAATGCCCGTCTTTCACAGCGATTTCGCGGCCATCACTGAGAATCACTTTACCGTTTTTGAACGTCTGTTTCTTTTTGTCCTTCAGGTACTCCCAATCGGTCGAACTGAAGCGGACACCGTTTCCGTATGCCCCCGTTTCACCATTTGCACTCGCCTTCACGTCTTCTAATTTCATCTGCCAATCTGGTACGACGAGCGCACCTTCGGGGAAGGTCACTTTAATCGCAGGCTTGGCTTCCCCCGCGAGAAACCCAGAAAAGCTCATGATGACCATGCTGAGTCCGGTGAAAGCATACCCGATACCAATCTTGGTCGTCGGCTTCAGTGGGAACGCCTTGAACAGCAGAACGCTGAGTGGGACGAGGGCAACGATAAACGCACCGTTAAATGCCTGAATCGCGTCGGCACGAGCTTCAACGCCAAACAGGGTACAGTTCATGTAGGTGTCGGCGAAGAAAATCCACGTGCTGGCGGATTGATCGAAGATCGCCCAGAAAAACATGATCGTGAGGAAGAGGGCACCGATCCGACCGAGTGTGATCCATTTCAACCGGCTGTCCGCAGCTTTCTCTTCAGCAGTCATCACGACATATTTGATTGGTAGCCCAGTGACGGTCCGCCCATCGACTGGCGTGCTGGATTTCGGATCGCCGACGATTTTGCGGGTGATGGACTCTTTGGCGTAGAACTGCTTGCCGAATGCGAACACAATCAGGGCGATGCTCATCAACACAGCCGGGAAAATGAAAGCCGTCTGGTAGCCGTAGTTGTTTCGCAACCAGGGCATCGCCACTTGCGAGGCAGTGGCACCGATGTTGATTGCCATGTAAAACCAACTGAACGCGCTGGTCCGAAGTTGGGTCTGTCCGGGCCGCTCGCGGTCATACGTCAGTCCCATGAGGGTTGAGATGTTTGGC
>JANLRE010000323.1:0-4672 GCA_031368205.1 Fimbriiglobus sp.
GTCCCCACAGGGTGAATACCGCTTTACTTCTTGAAATCCCCCGCGCGGATGATGACCAGTTTCTTCGGGTCCACGTGCTTGCGGAACACATCGGCAACCTTGGCAGACGTGAGCGCGAGAATCGCCTTTTCCTGCGCGGCGGAGAAGGCGAACGTGCGACTCATATTCAGGTTCGACACGATCTGGTTGGCGATCGCGGCATCCCCCGTGCGGCTTACCTTCTGGCCTTCCAGGAACGCTTGCTTGGCGTCGGCGACTTCTTTGTCGGTCGGGCCGTCCTTCAGGAACTGCAGGAGTTCTTCCTGAACTGCGGTGGCGACTTTGTCGATGTTCTGCGGGTTGGTGCTGACGGTTACGGTGAGCGTTGCCACCGGGTCGCGGGACGACGCCGTGAACGACGAGGTTGCCCCGTAAGATAGACCTTCCTTCTGGCGGATGCGATCACCAAGCCGCGATGCAAGTGTACTACCGCCGAAGATGAAGTTGCCGATCCGCAAGGCGACGTAGTCCGGGTCACTGTCGGAAAGCGGGAACATCAGTCCCGCGAGGTATTCGGCGTTCGACTTGTCCGGCGTGACAATGTTTTCCGTGACGCCGTTCACGTTGGACTCGACTTTGCGGTCGATGCGTTTCACCGGGATTTTGGATTCCCAGCTCGCTAGCATTTCCTTCACCAGTCGCAACGTCGTCTCCGGGTCGAAGTCGCCGACGACGCCCAGTTCAGCTTGCGAACCGCCGACCTGCGTTTCGTACAGCTTCTTGACTTGTTCGAGCGTGACGTTTTCGACACGGGCCAGGTTTTCTTCAATGGTCGGCACGTACCGCACGTCGTCCATCGAATGTTGCGTCAGGGTGCGACTGAGTTTATTCCCGGCCAGGACGCCCGGTTCGGTTCGCCCGGCGGCGAGCATGGAGGCCATTTGGCGCTTCGACGTTTCAAACTCGGCGGTAGGGAATGCGGGTTCGCGGAGGATTTCGCCGAGTAGTTTCAACGCTTGGGGAAGCGTCTCGCGTTTGGCTTCCACGCTGAAGGTCAATTGCCCCGCAGTCCCACCCGCACCACCGCCGCCGCGTCCACCACGCCCGCCCCGGCCCCCGGCACCACCACCGGCGCTGATGCGAATGCCGAGCGCGTCGAGTTCTTCCCGCATCGCTTGGCGATCGTGCTTCTTCGTCCCGGCCATCATTAAACCGGGGAGCATCCCGGCTGCGGTCGTCTGGTCCTTCAGCGATTCCTCGTTGCCGTAGTGCAGCGTCAACACGAGCGAAACCGTCTCGCCGCGGTTCTTCTTGGGCAGCAGGCCCGCTTTCAAACCGCTCTCGGTGACCACCTTCAACCGGGAATCCAGATTGGCCGGTGATGGGTCGAACGCTTCGCCCGCCGCACCGACCGTGCCGCCTTTGTAGTCCTTCACAATTGTGTCGATGGCAGGGGCGTTGGGCACCGCAAGTCGTGTCGTTTCTTTGGCCGGAATGTACAGGCCGACGGTGCGATTCGGTTTTTGGAAGTAGGTCCGGGCCACGCGGTTGACATCGGCAGCGGTGACAGCGTTTATGCGATCGCGTTGGATGAACAGCAACCGCCAGTCGCCGTGTGCCGACGACGAACTCAGCGCGTTGGCCATTGCTTGGCTGTTCGATTGCAGCATCTCGGCGTTCCGCTTGCTGCGAACTTTCGCCTTGTTCACTTCGTCATCGGAGAACGAGACATCACTTAACGATTCCAGCGACTTCACCAACGTGTCGCGGACCGCATCCAACGATTCCGGTGGGCACGATGCGGAAGAAAAGAACAGGCCGGGGTCGTGCGAATTGTCCGACCCGGCAAACGCGGACGTGGCCAGCTTCGATTCGACCAACGCCTTGTACAGCCGACCGTTCGGCGACTGGGAGATGATGCCACCCAACAGGTTCAGCGGTGCCCAGTCCTCGTGCGATGCCGACGGGACGTGGTACGCAACGCCGACGGACGCCACCGAACCCACCCGGCGCAAAGTGACCGTGCGTTCGCCATCCTGCGCTGGCTCTTCGGTGTAAGTGGCGTCGAGCCGGCGCGTCGGTTTCGGAATCGAACCGAGGTACTTTTCCACCAGTGCGAGGGCCTTGGCCTCCTCGAACTTGCCGGTCACGACCAGCACCACGTTGTCCGGCTGGTAGTACTTCTTGTAGAAGGCTTGCAGGTTTTCGACCGGCACCCGTTCGATGTCGGAACGGTTACCAATGGTCGATTTGCCATAGTTGTGCCACTCGTAGGCCGTGGAGTAAATTCGCTGATTCAGGATCGAACCGGGGTTGTTCTCGCCGCGTTCAAACTCGTTCCGCACCACCGTCATTTCGGACAGCAGTTCCTCACGTTTGATGTAACTGTTGACCAGCCGATCGCTTTCGAGGGCGATGCCGAACTCTAGGTTCTCGTCCGTCGCCGGCATGGTCTCGAAGTAGTTCGTGCGGTCGCTATTCGTGGTGCCGTTAAAGCTGGCGCCGTGGTCGCGGAGTGCCTTCGGGACCAGTGGGGTTTTCGGCGTCCCCTTGAAGACCATGTGTTCCAGCAAGTGTGCCATGCCCGATTCGCCGTAACCTTCGTGCCGACTCCCGACAAGGACGGTCAGGTTCACGGTAATGGTCGGTCGGGACGCTTCCGGGAAGAGCAGCACCCGCGCCCCGTTGGCAAGTTGGTACTCCGTCACCCCTTCGATTGTGGCGACTTTCACAGGCGGCTCCGCCGTCGCGCCGAGCGCACCCGCACATAACCAACCGATCACGAACAACAAACGCATCGGAGAACCCTCAGTGACCCAGGAAGTATTGAACGGAAAGCCGGAGAGGTGCGACTGACCGAAGGCAATCATACTTGGAAGCGGACTGGAAGAAGCAACAAATTCTGCGAACACACACCGCAGGGTGAAGCAAAATTTTCTGGCACTCCTTCAGCCCGGTCCCCAGGGCATGGCCCTGGGCTGACAGAACGTCCCTTTCAGGGCCGAAATCATCAGAATTCACCCGCCAGAAAATTTGCCAGACCCCTCACCGCGACTTGCGTCGAACGCCGAGAAGCACATTGTGGATTTGTGCGGCGTAGGTCTCCGTTGTGTGGCGTACCCGTGAGGCTTGCCACCCCGCTTCGCCGTGTTGCTTCGCCAGTTCTGGTGCCACGATGTAGCGGGTCATGCACGCCGCCAACTCGTCGGCTCCACCACGGTACAACAGCCCGGTGCGGTTCGGGTCGATCAGTTCGCTCGTGCCACCACTGTCGTAGCCGATCACGGGGCGGCACGCGGACATCGCCTCCACGGTGACTCGCCCCATCGCTTCATGGCGTGAACACATTAGGGCAGCGTCGGTTGCCAGGAACGCCCGTTCGGGATCGGGGATGTAGCCCCAGAAATCGACGCGGTCGGTGACACCCAGTTCGTTGACAAGCTTGCGGCAAAGGTCGAAATACCCTTGGTCCCCCGTACCGCCGGCGCCGCCGACGAGTAACAGCCGCACATCGGGAAATCTCTTCGCCACTTTTGCGAAAGCTTGGATTGCGACCGCCTGTCCCTTGCTCTCGCGGAACCTGCCGACCAGCACGAACGTGAACGGCTGGCGTCGGCTTCTTAACGCCATTGCGGCATGGTGGCGTTCGTCGAACACCGCTTCCGTGGCCACGCCATTGTAAATCACGTGCGAATTTGCAGGAGTCGCAGTGCCCAGAAACGCCCGCTTCAAGGCGTGTGAAACGAAGACCGTGGCGTCCGCCGTCAGGAACAGGTGGCGAGAGAATTGCAACCCGAGGTCGAGCCAGAGGTCGTAATCCCGGTTGCCGAATTCGCGGAGGTGCCAGACGTGTGGCAGCCGCAGCCTTGCTGCCGCCATCGCGCCGATGGAAAAGACGGACGAGTTGGAATAGACGAGATCGGTTTGCCAATCGGCCAGTTGGGTAATGATCGGGCGTAGGTTGTGGACGTTGCGGTAAAGCCGCTCCGCCGCCCCCCGCACCGTTCGCCGTGACGACACCCACCACTCGAACGGGAGAATCACCGCCGGAACGCCACGCTTGGCTAACGCCCCAATCAAGTCGCCGTCGTCGGGGCAGATCACATGGGCACGAACGCCGTAGTGGCCGAGTCCTTCAATGAGGTTCAGCAACGACATGTTCGCGCCGTAAAGTTCCGTGTAATGCGTGATAAACGCGATCCGCATGTCCATGTTAATCCTTTCACCACGAATCAAACGAATCAGACGAATCAGACGAATGAAACCACGGAATACACGGATAACACGGAAGAAATCATAATCCTCAGTACCAGTGAGGTGATCGGTTTCCGTGCTTTCCGTGTATTCCGTGGTGACATGTCCGGGTTAAGTTCCCTTGATGAATTCCCGTAAAAACGCGATCGACTTGCGAGCGGTGTTCACGGCGTCGTGGCTGTGGCGGCTTAGCTCGACGTAGACGCCACCCTGATAGTTGGCCGCCCGTAGCCCGGCGAACACGTCGGCGAAATCGACTTCCCCTTCGCCGAACATCACGTGATCGTGAACCCCCACTCGCATATCCTCGATATGCACGTTCCACAGCCAATCCTTCCACGCTACCAAGTGACGGCTCACCGGCAGTTCGCCATTGCACACCAGATGGCCGATGTCCATTGTTAAACCGAATTGCGGGTGGTTCACTCGCGCGTGTAGC
>JANLRE010000326.1:0-13637 GCA_031368205.1 Fimbriiglobus sp.
GCGGTTAACAGGAAACCCAGACCCAGGCCGCACAGGATGGCGGCAACGGAAAGTGCGGTGTGTAAGCGCGACATGACTTGATCACTTGAAATGCGGGCGCGGAAATCTTGGGGTCTTGGAGCGTGTCGCCGTAATAGCGACCGTAGAGTTCGCGGATGTAGTTCGCGCGGGTTTGTGCCGCGACGCGGCCTTCGGGCGTATCCGGGAGGTTGTAGTTTTTGGGAAGGTTCACCGGCTCGACCGCAAACTGATAGACTTGGCCGGCATAAATTGGGACAGCCGGCTCCACGCAAAACGTGCGGAGTTCCGGCTCCAGACCGGCAGTTGGTAAGGAACCAAGCGGGTTGTCGAAATTCATGTCGCCGACGGGTTTTACAAATCCACCCAGATCCGCAATCGTGAACTTGAACTCTTCGCGGTTCGTCAGCTCCCGATACCGCAACGTCGTGACAACTTGAGGGTCCGATTCTTGGCCGATCGCCCCGAGAGTCGGAACAACGGCAAAAGCCATGACGGCCCCAAGCAGGCAAGCCATGCGTGTGACGATTGTCGATTTCATCAGTTCAACAGGCATTTGTGCCTCTCATATACGTCTGGGTCTGCAAAAGTCGCAAACTCAACTCGTTCCTTCGAGACGATACATCCCACACCTTAATATAAATTGCCCCGCAAGAATAGTCGAATTTCCCGACACGACCGGCACAAGTTGCGTTAACAGTCCAATCGCCCTATTGTTATAAATCGTTAGCATTGTTGGCAAGGCATAAAATCAGAAAAATGAGAAGCACTGCTTTTGGTGCAGCGTCACGGAAGTTAGTGGGTAATTTGTTCCCGTTTGCAATGGGACGGGTTTTCAACCCCAACGGGGTTGAAAACAAAGAATAGGAGGCTTTTTTCCGCGTTTTCGTACTTTCGTGTTTTCGTGATCGGTTTTGGCTTTCGGCATGACTGCGTAACTCCTAAAGAGGACATTGCAGCGTTCTTCAATGTTCGGATTCCGAGTAGAGGCTAGAATGACTCACACATAACGCTTCAACTCGACCTGTGCATGATTGACACGATGAACACTCCGCCGAAAAATCCGACCCGTGCGAAACTGTCGTTGCCTGTTTGGAAGGACCGATTCGCGGCCCCGCTTGCGCCGATGACGGTCGAAGAAATGCACGCACGCGGTTGGGATGCCGTCGATGTCGTTTTTGTGACGGGTGATGCCTACATCGACCACCCGAGCTTCGCAATGGCGATTCTTCACCGGGTGCTTGAACAAGCCGGGTTCCGCGTTGCCATTCTGAGTCAACCCGATTGGACGAGTTGCGAACCGTGGCGGCAGTTCGGCAAGCCTCGGCTGTTCTTCGCCGTCAGTGCGGGGAACATGGACTCGCTCATCAACCACTACACCGCGAACAAAAAAGTCCGCAACGACGATGCGTATTCACCGGGCGGGCGGATCGGCCTTCGCCCGGACCGGGCCACGCTCGTTTACACCCAACGCTGCCGGGAAGCGTTTAGCGGCGTGCCGGTGATAGCAGGTGGGGTCGAAGCGTCGTTGCGCCGACTGACCCATTACGACTACTGGTCCGATACCGTGAAGCGGTCGATCGTCCTCGACTCCAAAGCCGACTTGGTTGTGTACGGTATGGGCGAAGCCAACATCGTCGAGATTGCCAAGCGGTTGGCAGCCGGTCAGACCGTGAAAGACCTGCGTGACTTGCGCGGCGTGACGTATGCACTGGGTGCCAAAGAATCGCCCCCAGTTGCGGAAGCGACAGAGAAGTTTAAGACGCTGCTTCCCGGCGTGACCGCGCCTCCGCACGTTGATTCGGGTTGGACTGCCCAGCAAATCGTGATCCCGTCTTACGAAGCGGTGAAGGCCGACAAGATGGCGTTCGTGGAAGCCACCCGGTTGATCCACTCGCACACCAACCCGTTCAACGCGGCCACGTTGATTCAGTACCACGACCGGCAAGCCATCGTGCAGAATCCCCCGGCGTTTCCGCTCAGCCAAGCCGAGATGGACGCGATCTTCGACTTGCCGTACACCCGTCGGCCACACCCGATTTACAAGGAACCAATCCCTGCCCACGAGATGATTAAAGACTCCGTGACCATCATGCGCGGTTGCTTCGGCGGATGTACGTTCTGTTCGATCACCGCCCACCAAGGTCGCATCATCCAAAGCCGCTCGACCGAATCGGTGATGAAGGAAGTCAACAAACTCGCCGCCGACCCGGAGTTCAAGGGCGTCATCAGCGACATCGGCGGCGCCACGGCCAACATGTACGAGATGCGTTGCACACGCCCGGAAGTGGAGGCGAAGTGCAAGCGGCTGTCATGCGTCCACCCCGGCATCTGCAAACTACTGGGCACCGACCACGGCCCCCTGATTCAGTTGATGCGCGACGTGCGGGAGGTCGATGGCGTGCGGATGGTGCGAGTCTCGTCTGGCATCCGCATGGACCTCGCGCAGCTTTCCCCCGAATACGTCAGCGAACTTGCGGAACACCACACCGGCGGGCGGTTGAAGGTGGCCCCGGAACACACCAGCCCGAAAGTTCTTGAGTTGATGAAGAAACCGAGCATCGACAACTTCGGCATTTTCGCCAAGCAGTTCCACGAAGCGTCATTGAAAGCCGGCAAGCCAAGGCAGCAGATCATCCCCTACTTCATCGCCAGCCACCCCGGTTCCGAACTGGAAGAGATGATCGACCTCGCCCTGTACCTGAAACGCAGCGGTTACAAGCCCGACGCGGTGCAAGACTTCATCCCGGCGCCGTTCGACATCGCCACCTGCATGTACTACACCGGCATCGACCCGTTCTCCAAGAAAGCGGTCCCGATCGCGCGGAACCTCCGCGACCGCAAGATGCAACGCGCCCTGATGCAGTTCTTCAAGCCCGAAAATTACTTCGACGTGCGCGAAGCCCTGATCCAAGCCAAACGCACGGACCTAATCGGCGGCTGCGAAGGCCTAATCCCCGCCCAACCCCCCCAAGAAGCCCTCGAAGCCCGCCGCAAAAAAGCCAACGACGCCCTCCGAGGCGACCACTACCACACCGTGGCCAACCCCGCAAAAGGCGAACCGCCAGGCGAGCGCGGCGCGGAGCCGCCGAAGACGGGGTATCGACCGGGGCGGAAGACGGCGGAGAGGCGGAAGAAGCACAAGGGCGGGGACTCGAGTACGCGGCACTAGTCGCCACTTGGCCGCCTTGTGGAGAATGATATGCTGTTCGCTGCCGAGAACTCTCCGACAAAAAGGCAGCGTGGATCGAATGAACCCTTTGGAGGAGCCGACATGGCCAAGAGCATGTCCCCGACAGATCACCGCGTCAATGCCGGTTCCGGCCCGGAAGCGTCGTTTTACGAACGCATCGGTTCCGATAAGGTGGAGCGTTTGGTGGCCGTGTTCTACGCGCGAGTGGACAGCGATCCGGTGATCCGCTCGCTCTACGGCAAGACTCTCTCCTGCGCGATTCATGCCCTGACCGCGTTCATGACAACCTGGTTGGGCGGACCTCCCGTCTATGACCTTCGTGGCGCCCGGCTCCGGCGCCGACATGTGCCGTTCGCCATCGACGTCCGGGCGCGTGACGCCTGGCTTGCCAACATGAAGGCGGCCGTGCAAGAGGTGGAGATCCCGGCCGCAGAGGCGGCACTTCTTGTGGCACATCTCGAATTTGGTGCCAGGGCGATCATGAACACAGGCGAGAGGCCAGAAGAGGTGCCGTGCCCGGTCCGAACCGACCAGTTCGATGCGCGGCTGGCGGAACAGTGGACACGTATGGCGGAGGCCGAGAACCTCTTCGATGCGGTCTCGCGCGGCGATCTCGCACTCATGCATTCCATGCTACCGATGCGTTTGGTGCCCCACGCGGAACTCATGAGCCACGCCCTTGCCGAGTGGCTCGATCCAACGGGTCGTGCGGACCGACGCTTCGGCCGCCGGCCCAAGCAGGTGAAACCGCTCGCAGTGATCGAGAGTCTGCTCGCACATCGCGACCTCGACTGCGACCCCGATGAGGGAGATGACTTGGGGCGATTTCGCCACCTTCAGGCGATGATCGAAACGTACGTCGGTGCATCTCGGATGATTGGACCGGATTCGCCCATCCACACCATCTTGCAGGCGGCGACACGCGACCGATTCATCTCGGAGGTCGAGCGAGACCTGTCGTGTGTGAGGCGGCTGGGTTTGCGCGGCCAGACCTTGCTCCATGACGCCGCGCTGGTCGGCGAGGCCGAGCTGGCGGCGGTACTAATTCGCTCGGGGGCCGACCCCGATGCCAGGGAGGCGGAGGGGCACACGCCGCTCTACCGCGCCTCAACGGCGGATGTGGCCCGCGTGCTCCTCGCAGCCGGCGCCACCGTAGATATCGCAAGCGGTCCCACTTGTGGGACGGCGTTGCACCAAGCCGCGCGGCGGGGCAACGTTTCGGTAGCGCAGGCAATGCTCGATCATGGCGCAACGATTGACGCGCGGGATGTCAAAGGGCAGACGCCTTTGCGCCGGGCCGTCAACTGCCGACAGCTCGAAATCGTCCGGCTTCTCGTCCAGCACGGAGCCGATCCCCATGCGGCAGACCGACGCGGGGTGACACCGCTTGACGTGGCCCGCACTGCCGAGCTAAGGCGGATCCTGGCCGACGCCGGAGTCTGAGTTCATCCTGGCATCGTTCCTACGGCACAATGAGGACTCACTGAGACCTCTCTCGCGGTTCGAGCTCCGGTGGAATCGTTAGCATACCGTTTCTTGTCTTTTGTTCTTTATGTGGTTCGCCAGCGACATTGCGACCTGTGTGTACTGTACCGACATCGACCCGCTCTCCTAACAGGCCGTGCCGGACGCACTTTTTGCAGCATCAACCTACACATCGCAGCATCACTTCATCGCCCCGATTGACCCTGCCCCGTAATCGGCTTTGGGGTCGCGGACCACGGTGTGGATGTGGTCGGTGCCTCCCTGCGGGGCGTACTCGATGACGACGGTCGGGCCTTGCACGCGGAAGTAGGCGGCGTTCCAGGCGAAGTACGTCTCGCCGGGTTGTAACTAAGACGATCACTCCACAATTTCAAAAGGGTATCGAATGCGGAAGACTCATGGCCGACCCTGGCTTGCGATGGGAATAGCACTCCTGATGCTGGGGTGTCGTGTGGCCCAGGCGGATGAAGCGACGCCCCAACCGGCGGAGATGGCGGGCTATCTGCTGGTTCCACACGAGAAGGTAGATGCGAAGTACAACGCAGGGTTTTCCCTGTACGTGGCGGCGTGGCCACTGCTGAAGAATTACCCTGGTCAACAGTTTCAAAGCGGCTTGTTCGGCACCTGGATGTTCGCCCAAAACGAAGGCTTGGCGCGGAAGGATCACTATTCCGACATTGAAGGCGGACTCGGTTGGTGGCGCGACACGCGGTTCGCCACCGAAACGCCGAAGTTCATCATGGGCGGCGTGGCCCTGAACTTCTGCGAGTGGGCGAACGGTCCCGCTGCGGGAAGCGACGGTGCATCACAGCGGTCAAGGCAAGTTCGCCATTCGCTGTGGGGATTGGGTGCTGATCCTCGCCCCGACCGGCGACGACAACCGCAAACAAGGCGAACCGATTTGGTTCCAGAAGGATCGCGGGTACGAACCGCACACCGACGCGGGGGAACTGTTCAACCTCGCCACGGACCCGACTCAGGTGCAAAACCTCTACGCGACTGAGACGGCGAAGGTGCATGAACTGACGACCTTGATGGACCGCTACGTGACAGAGGGCCGAAGTACACCTGGGCCGAAGCAGAAGAACGACGTAGAAATCGTCTGGGACAAACGGGGTAAGTAAGCGTTCGCGTGCCGACACAAATACCAAGTCGAGGAAGCTTTCGTGCAGAACAGAAACTGGAACTTCGGCTGTCTCGGCGTGCTGTTAGTGTTGGCCTGCGCCAACGCCCCGGTGTTTGCTGATGATGCGCCAACCGCGTCACTCCTCAGTATCGATCGCCTGTTTGGAACGCGGGAGTTTGAAACCGAATCGCTCCCAGAGTTGCACTGGAGCAAGCGGTCATCGACGTACTTCACACTCGACAAGACCCAGGACGGGAAAGGCCGAGACCTCGTTCAAAACAATCCCGCGACGGGCAAGAAGGGGATTCTCGTTCCTGCTTCGGCGTTCGTTCCGAAGGACTCGAAGGAACCACTCCCGGTCGAGGCGTTCGATTTCTCTGCCGACGAGTCGCAGTTGCTGATCTCCACGAACAGCAAGAGAGTCTGGCGTCGCAACACTCGCGGCGATTATTGGCTGCTCGACGTGCCCTCACGCGAACTGAAGAAGTTGGGTGGGAATGCGGCTCCGTCCACGCTGATGTTTGCCAAACTCTCGCCGGATGCGTCACGTGTCGTCTTCGTGCGTGAGAACAATCTCTACGTCCAAGACGTGCGCAGCCTTGCGATCACGGCCCTGACGACCGACGGCTCGAAGACACTCATCAACGGCACTGGCGATTGGGTCAACGAGGAGGAGTTGGACCTGCGAGACTGCTTCCGCTGGAGTCCCGACGGTCGCCACATCCTGTTCTGGCAGTTCGACACGACTGGCGTTTCGGAGTTTCATCTCGTCAACACCGTCGAAAGCAACACGCCGCGCATCACCACGTTCGCCTATCCGAAGGTCGGCGAGAAGAACTCGGCCACCCGACTGGGCGTGATTCCCGTCGGTGGCGGAGCGGTGCGCTGGCTGGACCTCCCCGGCGACCCGCGTGAACATTACCTGCCGCACGCGGCGTGGACTCCGGACGGCTCGCAAATCCTTGTGCAGCAGTTCAACAGGTTGCAGACGGAACTTCGTGTGTACTTGGCCGACCCGAAGAGCGGCCAAGCACGCGAGGTGATGACCGAGAAGGATGCCGCCTGGTTGGAGAACGATAACCCCGTGCGCTGGCTGGACGGGGGGAAGAGCTTTCTTTGGCTGAGCGAACGGTTGGGTTGGCGTCAGGCGTATCGAGCCAATCTTGATGGCTCGCCGTTGGTACCGATCACCAAGGGCGAGTTTGACATCATCGAAATCGAGGCCGTCGATCCCTCGGGCGGCTGGCTGTACTACTCGGCCTCCCCCACGAACGCAACGCAGCGATACCTGTTCCGTGGGAAACTGGATGGCACCGCAACCGAACAACTTTCGCCCGTGACACAGCCCGGTTGGCACAAGTATGACATCTCCCCCGATGCCAAGTGGGCGGTCCATACTTGGTCGAACATCACGACACCACCAGTCGTCGAACTGGTGCGGCTGGGCGATCACTCGGTTGTTCGCACGCTGACGAGCAACGAAAAACTGCGTGAGAAGCTCGCCGCTCTGAAACGACCTGAAATCGAGTTCTTCAAAGTTCCGATCGGCGACGGTGTGACGCTGGACGGTTGGCGCATGAAGCCCTCGGGAATCAACTCGTCCACAAAGTTGCCGCTGGTCATGCACGTCTATGGCGAGCCGCACGGTCAGACGGTTCGGGACGCCTGGCCCGGTTCACGCGGTCTGTGGCACTGGATGCTGGCGCAACAGGGCTACGTCGTGGCGAGCGTGGACAATCGCGGGACGAACGTGCCACGAGGCCGCGATTGGCGGAAATGCGTTCATCGACAAATCGGCATTCTTGCTCCGCACGAGCAGGCCAAGGCGGTGCAAGAACTGCTCAAACGCTGGCCGTTTGTCGATCCGTCGCGTGTCGGTACCTGGGGTTGGAGCGGCGGCGGCAGCATGAGCCTCAATGCGATTTTCCGTTACCCGGACCTGTATCGCACGGCGATTGCCATCGCCCCGGTAGCCGATCAGCGACTGTACGACACGATCTATCAAGAACGATACATGAGGCTGCCGACCGACAACGCGAAGGGGTATCGGGACGGTTCGCCGCTCACGCACGCGCACAAACTGCGCGGCAACCTCCTGCTCGTTCACGGCACGGGTGACGACAACTGCCATTACCAGGCCACCGAGCGACTCCTCAATGAACTCATCGCGAAGGGAAAGCCGTTCACCGTGCTGCCGTACCCCAATCGCACACACGCCGTCAGCGAGGGCAAAAATACGGAGCGACACATGTGGGAAACGATGACGCGATACTTGCGTGACAACCTGCAAGCTCCGCACGCCCCGGCACCGGAAACGGTTCACGAGACTCGAATCCTTCGCGGTTGGACGGTGCATGTAAGCCGCGAACTGCTCGCCACCGAACCGAAACTCACGGCGAAAGCCCTGGCGATTCTCGAGAAGCAACTGCACGAGATCACCACGGTCGTGCCGAAAGTGGCGGTCATCGAGCTTCAAAAAGTGCCGCTGTATTTCAACCCCGAGTACCCCGGTGCTCGCCCGCTGGCCGAGTACCATCCCGGTGCGGACTGGCTGCGCGACAACGGCCGCGACCCCGCGATGGCAAAGGCCGTCGAGTTCCACAACGTCCGGATTTTCGAGGCCGAAGCGAACCGGATGCCGAACGTCACGCTCCACGAACTGGCGCATGCCTACCACGATCGTGTGTTGCCGAAGGGGTTCGCCAATCCGGAGATTCAAGCCGCGTTCACCAGGGCGAAGGAATCGGGAAAGTACGACAAAGTCGAGCGTCACCTGGGGAACGGCAGGAAGAACACGTTCGAGAAAGCCTATGCGATGACGAACCCGATGGAGTACTTCGCCGAAACGACGGAGGCGTACTTCACGGGCAACGATTTTTACCCGTTCACCCGCGAGGAACTCAAAAAACACGACCCGGACATGCTCGAACTCCTGGGGACGCTTTGGAAGACGAACCCGGAAGCCGCACCTCCCAACCCTGACCCAACAGTTCCAGAAGGAACCGACGGCGAACCGTCACCGGGTTGCTGGCCGTAGAGATGAACGGCACGGTCACGCTGATCGACCCAGCGGGGCCGCCGCAAGCAAGCCAACGACGCCGTCCGAGGCGACCATTACCACACGGTAGCCAACCCCGCCAGAGGTGAGACGCCCGGTGAGCGCGCGGCGGAGCCGCCGAAGTCGGGGTATCGACCGGGGCGGAAGACGGCGGTGCGAAGGAAGAGAAAGGGACCGCCGCGTGAGTAGTGACGATCAACTTTCATCCTCGGTCGCCAGTGCTGTCGCTTCCGGGATAGGTATTGCGGTCCCGCCGCCAACGGTCAGAAGCGTGCTCTTGGGGAGCTTGGCCTCGATCTGCTTCAGTATGGTCGTCAATTCGACTTTGGCGTCAACCTGAAGGCCAAGGCAGGCGGCAACTCCGGCGGCATCAGTGCTCAGGCGATCACTCAGCTTCAGCGTGTAGGCAGCTGCTTCTTTCCTCAGTTCATAGGCATGGAAGTGCATCGGGTCTCCATCGCGCACACCCTTGATGTGATCGAAAGCAAACGCCTTTTGCATGTATCCCAGAAGGTGATCTTGCAGAACCAAAACGAGGTGCTTGCCGAGGTGGTCGAATGTTTCGATCTTGGTGGTTCAGCTGCACGAGGATGGTCTTGGCTGTCATCTTCCAGTTCATGCCGAAAGTCTTGTCGGACGCAGTGTCCTCCGGCTTGACGTCTACGCCGTGAGAGTGAAGAAACCTTTGGCGTTCCGGCCAGACGGTGCCGGTGCTATCCATCGTTTGGAGTTCGATAGCCACGAAGTCCTTGGGCTTGCCATCGCGTACCGAAACCAGGCAATAGTCGATACTCCCACCCGGCACAGCCAACTCTGCAACGATCCGCAACTCATTTCCGGGTTCGTGGAGATTAAGCAGGTGGATGCAGTCGGTGAAAATCTGGCTGCGTTCAAGAAGACGAAACGGGCAAATCATCGTGGGAAGCTCTACCTTCCCATACGTCATCGTGCAAGTCCCGATGGTCAGGTCGGCCTGGCTCTTGCGGTTCTTTAAGCACTTCCGGGCGAGGAACGGGCATTGCTGACTACTCGAAATGGCTGGCCAATCGGCGGGCAGGTAAGTGGGCAGACCGTAGAGTTCAGCGACCTTCGTAGCGGTGATTTTACTCATAATAAGAGCCTGCACCTTTCTTCGGCAATCCGAAGGTACTCCGCCGAAACGTCGAGACCAACCGATCTGCGGGCAAGTCGAAACGCAACAAGGTTTGTCGTGCCCGTCCCACAGAACGGATCGAGTACGATCCCACCTTCCGGGCAGCTTGCCATGATCGGCATGCGGCAGAGGTCTTCCGGGTACGGGGCGAAGTGCAATTTACGCTTTTGTGTATCCTCGGGAATGATGTCCCACACGTCGCCCAGTTTCGCGCCGTTGGGGTGGTACTTCAGAAAGTAAAATCCCTTCTCGCCCAACTCCCTCGCGCGGCCAGAAACCTGCGAAGAATCAGAATGGGTAGTGCGTTGCTGACCACGGATAATCATGCGGAAGTCGGCGAGTCTCCCCTCCCGCACGTCGGTGAGGATGGCCTCCAGCGCGGCGAAAGCAGCAAGCTTTTCGTTGTCACTCAGAGCCGTTCCGAGTTCGATCTGCCGACGGTATCGCACGCCAGACACGCCGGTGGCGGAAACCACCGAACCGTTGACTACCTTCGACTGTCCCGGCGGCTTACGGATAGCGTCAGCGTCATAGTAATACTTGAGGCACTTCACGAAGTGGAACACCGGCTCGTGGACGTTACGGAACTTGTCCTTGGCATTATCCATCCCGCCCTTGACCTTGTTCCAAACGATGTCGTTGCGAAGAATCCACCCCTGTTGGTCGGTCATGGCGAGGGCCACTCGCCACGGGATTCCGATCCGGGATTTCTTGTCGTAAGTGTCACCAATGTTCAGCCAGAACGATCCGCTAGGCTTCAGCACCCGTCTGATCTGTGCCGTGATGTCGAGAAGGTTCTGTACGTACACTTGGTATGTCGGCTCAAGACCGATTCCGCCACTCGAGTAAGCGCGCTGCCCCCAGTATGGCGGGGAGGTCATGACGAAGTCGATGGACTCAGCGGGGAATGATGCGAGCGTTTCGAGACAGTCACCCGAGATGAACAGCGGGGCACGCTTGCCGCTTTGAATATATTCTGCAAATCCAAGGGACTTCTGAGCTACGATGGCCATGTTGGATGTGCCTTTTTACAAAATCTTACCGAATCAACAGCCACATTGCGAACCATAATATCTCGTATAGCACCATTACCACGCCGTCTCGTCAAACGTCGCAGCCTCTATCAGGGCAGTTGAGTCGTGGGGTTTCGGGTTCCACGGGTTGCGCAAAGCCTTCACCCGTGGTTACATGCCTTGACCCCTAACGGGGTCACCAATCCAGGAACACTCACTCACCAACTTTTGCGTTGCTCACGGACCGTTCACTTTCCAGCGGCCTGGTTGGCACGGGGATTGGCACGGAAGTTATTCTTTCGGCAATCCTAAACTGCAGCGAACCCGGCGAAAGGCGAGAGACCGCGCGAACACGGGCGAATCCGACGGTCGCCCGGTTGCTGGGCGTTGAACGTGATGACCGTGGTACTGACCCCCTGCCCCAAACTGAGCTTCAGATCTTGACGCTTTTGTCCACGGGCGCCGTCGGGCAGCCGGCGTAGCGGCCGTCGGCGGCTAGGCTCTCGCACTTCATGACGACCGAGTGCGGGGCGACTTGAGCGCGGTCGCCCACGTCCGCTCCGTAGAACACGACCGCGTGCGCGCCGACGGTCGAGAACGCGCCGATCCGGAGCCGGTCGATTTTCAAGACGCGGTCCTCGAACGTGTGGGCCTGGAAATCGGCGGTCACGGTCGCGCCGTCTTCGATGACGATCATGTCGGGGTCCACCACCTGCGAAAACCCGCTTCCCAGCACCACGCGCCGCCCGATCGTCATGCCCGTCAACCGCAGTGCGGCGTTCAACATCAGGGTGCCTTCCAGCGCGGCGAGTGACCGCTGGGCCAAGTACCCCCACGCGACGTAGACGAAATCCCACCGGCTACACCAACACGACCAGAGCGGGTGTTGTCCCGGTCGGACCCGCCCCAACAGGCACCATTTCAATGCGATCGTGACCAGGACGAGTAGCGTCTGTGCGGCGAGTGTCGCGGCGGGTGCCACGACCAAGAGCCGAACCGTCAGGCCAACCGGCGCCGACAAAATGCACCAGTACCACGCCCACGCCACGGGTAGGGGGACCAACGGAAGGGCGAAGCGAAGGGTCTCCCAAACGAGTCGGTTGCCGAACCGCAGCGGCCCTGGGCGGTGGGTCAGACGGCGGTCCGTTGTCCTCACCTCCCGACGCGGGAGTTCCATCGGCGGGTGGCCGAACCATGCGGAACCGGGCCGAACTTGGTGCGCGTTTGCGACGGTTGACACCCCGACGAACAGGCCGGCCGGCCAACGGCCCCCAGCCGGAAGGACCGCGTGGTTGCCGAGGAACGTTTCCCGCCCAACGACCGTCTCGGCGACGGTCACGGTCCCGCGCCGGCGCTCGGCCCCGCAGAAGTAAATCCCGTCGGCAAAGAAGCTCTCGGCGCCGACGGTGACGGTCTCGGGCACGACGTCAATAATCGTGCTGATTTCACAACCGCGTCCGATTCGCATCCCGGCGAGGCGTAGCCACCACGGCCAATAGAGCGAGCCGCTGAGCCAGCGGTTGGCCGAGTCCACCAACCCGGTTTTCAGATTGATCCGGATCGCCGCCAAACTCCACTGACTGTAGACCCCCGCCCGGATCCGCCCGAGCGCCCGCATCAGCACGGCTTGACCGATCAGCGAGAGCGGAAGCGATCCCACCGCCAACGCGCCGACGGTCGCCATTCCTGTCAGGGTCAACTCCGGGTCTACCAGCCACGCGGTGAATCGGTTGTCAAGATCCGGGACGACCACGGCGAGGAAAAGGCTGAGGACCGCAAACCCCACGAACGGCACCTGCGATCGGGCGCACCGACCGAGGACCGTCAGCACGCCGTGGGCGAGTGGAGAAAGTTCAACCCCTCCGGTTAACGTCGGCGTCGGCGGGGCAAGGCCAGCCGGCCGCGCGGGGACACCGTCCCAGCGCTCGCCGGTGCCAACGTGACCACCCAGCGGCAGCCAGGATAACGCCGACAAACACCCGTTTCGGCTGATCGTGGTGTTTCGACTCACGCCCGACCGCACGTCCAGCGTGGCACCATCTTCCAGCAAAACCGATCCCAGGACCACGTGCCCGTCAACCAGTTCGACGGGCGAGATTCGTGCGTCTTGGTTGACCGTGACATCGTTGCCGAGGGTGAGTAAGTCCCAGCCCCCGGACGTCAGGTCTACCCCGCGATGGAGGTAAACCCGACTGCCGACGTGCGCCCCCAACGCGCGAAGGACGACGGACTGAAAAACCGTCCCCTCGACCAGCCACCACGGGATCAACCGGGCCGTGTGCGTGACGACCCAGTGCCGGGTGTAAAACACACCCCAAACCGGGAACCGGCCTTTCTGGTAACGCCCGATGAGCACCCACTTCGTCAGGACAGTCCCGGCACCAGCCGTCATTGTGAACAGGATGAATCCCAGCACGGACACGAACGGGGCGATGAACACCGTGGCCGCTGACCCCAATCCGCTCAACATTGCCGGGAGTACCTCCACGATCACGCCGGAGCCAACGGCACTACTACCCACCAACGTCAGGGCCAACCAAAGTAACTGAGCAATCGTCGAAAGTACCGGCGATCCGGCTCGCGGTGATGTT
>JANLRE010000358.1:0-4793 GCA_031368205.1 Fimbriiglobus sp.
GTTAGCTGCCGGGTGGTCATCCTCCGTCCGTGGTTGTCCACCCGGCAGCTAACGCAGCCGGTTCGCCGGGAATCCCAAAGGCGCACGCTTCGTGAATCAATCCCAACCGCAGTGTGCTAGAAACTTAGCACACAATGAAACCGGGGCCGCCGATTGGGGTATCACTGGGTATGAACGATTCCATTGAAACAACCCAGCGTCCGGTCATTCAGGCGCGACGACTGATTGTCGGCACCCCCGTCACCGACGTGCCGTTGGTGTTGCCGGTGGCGTCGGAAGAACGGCGTTCGGTCTTCGTGGTCCGGGCGTTTTATTTTGTCACGTCAGTCATCGAGTGGTGCTTCGGGGTGGTGTCGTTGTTCGTCGGGTTGGCCGTTCTTGCCGCGATTCCCGTCGTGCAATTTTTGAGCCTGGGCTACATGCTCGAAGCCGGTGGGCGGGTGGCGCGAACGGGGCGGTTGCGGGACGGATTTATCGGCGTCCGGTTAGCGGGGCGGTTGGGTGGGGTCGTCCTGGGAATTTGGTTGCTGTTGTTACCAGTTCGGTTCGTGTCGGACCTCACCGTGTCGGCGTCGATCATTGAACCGGGCAGCCGAATTGCGATGATGTGGCGGGTCGGGTTGTTCGTGTTGATCGGGGTCACGGCGTTTCACATACTCACGGTCTGTGCGCGTGGCGGGAAATTACGCTACTTCGTGTGGCCGTTTAACTTCGTCACGGTTGGACGGCGTGTGCTGCGGGGCGGGTACTACACGCAGTCCCGCGATGCGGTGTGGGACACGGTCATGTCCTTGCGGCTGCCGTACTACTTCTGGCTGGGACTGCGGGGATTTGCGGGCGCGTTTGTCTGGCTGGTGATCCCCGTATCACTGCTGGCGCTGGGTCGGCAACACTTCCCGGCCGCGCCATTGTTCAACATCCTTGGCGCACCATTGTTGTTGATCGTGCTGATGTATCTGCCGTTTTTGCAAATGCGATTGGCGCAGACGAACCGCTTTCGGGCAGTGTTTGAAGTGCGAGCGGTGCGCGCCGATTTCCGGCGGGCGCCGTGGGCGTTTTTGCTGGCGTTCATCGTGACGTTGTTGTTCGCGCTGCCACTTTACCTGCTGAAAATTGAAGTGGTGCCACGAGAGGCCGCGTGGTTGCCAAGTCTCGTGTTCATCCTGTTCATGTTCCCCGCACGACTGACGACGGGTTGGGCACTCGGGTACGCCGCAAAGCGGACAGCCAATCGCCACTGGTTCCTGCGCTGGACCGCGCGAATCTTGTTGCTACCCACCGTCGTATTTTACGGGCTGATCGTGTACTTCAGCCAGTACATCGGCTGGAACGGCATGTGGGGCCTGTACGAGCAACACGCCTTCCTACTGCCAGTGCCATTGTTCGGGACGTGAGTGTACAGACAAAAGCACAATTCCAATCACACCTTCATTGCCACCAGTTTTTCGAGAACGCGGAGCGCCTTGCCGCTGCGGATGGCGTCGTCGGCCAGTTCGACACCATCGCGTAATGTCGTCACGATGCCGGTGGCGTAGAGGGCGGCGGCGGCGTTGGCGAGCGTGATCCGTTTGGCGGGGCTGTCGTGGCCTTCGAGCAGGTTACGGATGATCGCGGCACTAGCGGCTGGACTGTCCGCCCGGATTTCATCCAAAGACACATGGCCGAGTCCGAAGTCATCCGGGTGCCATTCCAGAACACGAAACTCTTGGCCTTCGACCAGTCGAACCATCGTGGGGGCGCTCAGGCTCACTTCGTCGAGGCCGTCGAAGCTACAGACTAAGATGGCGCGATGGATTCCGAGGCGGGCGATGGCACCAGCCAGTGGGTCGAGGAGTTCCGGCTTGCCCACACCGAGGAGTTGGTAATCGGCCCCCGCCGGGTTGGCGATCGGCCCGACCAAGTTGAAAATGGTTCGCACACCTAGCTTACGCCGGAGCTTGGCGACGTGACTCATCCCGGCATGAAAGTGTGGCGCGTAACAAAACGCGAAGCCGATCCGATCCAGACACTTTTGTGCCCACGCTGGTCCCGCTTCGATGTTCACCCCGAGTTCTCGTAGCACGTCCGCACTACCCGATTTGCTCGATACGGCTCGGTTGCCGTGCTTGACAACCGGCACGCCGGCACCAGCCGTCACGATTGCCGCAGCCGTGCTGATGTTGAACGTGCCGGCGCCGTCCCCGCCGGTGCCGCACGTATCGACCACAGGCCCGTTCACCGGCACCAATTGCACCATTTGTTCCCGCAATGCGGTTGCGGCGGCGGCAATCTCCTCAGCGGTTTCCCCTTTGATGCGAAGAGCCGTCAAAAAGGCTGCCGTCAGTACATCGTCCACCCGACCGGCTAACAAGTCGCGGAACACTTCCGTGACGCGACCGGAATCCAAATTCTGGCCGGAAAGCAGTTGGGTAAACAGGTCCGAAAACCACGCAGGACGCGGCAATTCCACGGCATGATCCTCGCAGCGATGGGCATCTGGCGGGCAGGGCTACCAGAAAAGATACACGAAATTGCGATAAGGGGCCAACTTTACGGTTTACAAACTGTACACTTGTCGAATATAGTTCTATACAGAACTGAACAAACGTAGTCATTCGCTTTACCGACACGGGAGCCACTCATCATGATCGAACAAGCCCTAATGACCTCGAAACAGCAAGAAATCTTCGCTTTCATCCGGGGTTACATCGAAGAACACGGCTACCCGCCTGCCATCCGCGACATCGGCAAAGCCTTCGACATCAAGTCCCCGAACGGCGTGATGTGCCACCTGCGGGCGCTGCAAAAGAAAGGTTACATCCACCGCGACGAGAAGAACGAAACGCAAGGCGGCAAAGCGCGGGCGATCACGATTCCCGGCGTCTCCGCAGGCGGGTTCAGCTTGCCGATGCTGGGCTTAGTTGCGGCTGGGAAAGCACTCGAAGCCACGGAACAGAACGAGCGGGTCGATTTGAAGGACATGTTCGGTGGTGACAACCTTTACATGCTCAAAGTCCGTGGCGAGTCGATGATCGAGAGCCAAATCGCCGACGGCGATTACGTCGTGATCCGCAAGCAAGAGCAAGCCGACAACGGCGAGAAAGTCGTGGCGATGGTGGACAAATCCATGACCCTGAAAAAGTTCTACCGCAAACGCGACCAAGTCCGCCTCGAACCCTGCAACAGCACGATGGAACCGATCCTCGTCGATGCCGCCAAGCAAAACGTCCAAATCCTCGGCGTACTCGTCGGCGTGATCCGGAAGTGTCTGTAAACACTGTCGAGTTAAGTCTTCCAAGCCTTGTCCTGAATCTGCTCAGATCAGACCCATTTGAAACGCTAGCATTCGATAGCTTCGGAAGTTAGCGCTTTGTCACTTGTATTAACACTTCAGTTGTGTTTCCTATCGGTTCTCACATGTCGTGTGTGATGAAACATCTGGAAAGTGTGGGGTAATCGAAATGTCTGTGCAGATATGGGCTAAGGCACGACAATTGCGTATCATGACGACGAATCTGGTACAAGTTCCTAAAACTTCAGCCCGACAAGTTCACCTCACTTGTTCAGGAGATACGATGAAACGCTTAGTATTGGCAGTTGGCGTCCTTACCTTGACGCTGTTTTGCGGGAATGCCCACGCCGCATTCGTGTTCAGCAACTTCGGCCCAGGCGACACGTTCAACACAAACAGTGCGCATTCCCTGGATAACATTCATGTGCCCGGGATGAAATTCACGGCAACTGGCGGTGGTACTCTCAGCCAGATCAACTTGGCCCTCAGCAGCATTGGCGGTAGCACCGCAGTCACCGTGGAGTTCTATGCGGACAATGCGAATACCATCGGGACGCTTCTCGCCAGTGGCTCCACGACGACGAATGGCCTTTTTGGGGACGCGCACCCCCCGTCGGTAGCACCGATGACTGCGACGACAATTGTCTCGGGAACCGACTATTGGGTCGTGGCCAAATCCGCTAGTCCCTTTAATGATTGGAATTTCACCAGTCCGGCGACCTTCGGTAGAGTTGCGCTTTCAAACAATGGTGGTGCGTCGTATTCTTATGCTAATAACGCCATCCAATCCGCTTTCAGCGTCGAAGCGGCACCCGCCAACGCCGTCCCGGAGCCATCCTCGCTCGCGTTGCTCTCCCTCGGCGGCCTCGCCTTCGTCCGCAAGCTACGCCGGTCGAAGCCCGTCGTGGCATCAGCATAATCGAGGTAATTCAATACGAGCGGGTTGAGGGCTTCCAAACGTTGCTCCGAACCCGCAGTTTGAGTACCCATCCGAGACGCTAGCTTTCGATAGCATCGGAAGTTAGCGTTGCGTCTTTGGTGATAACACTTCGACATCATTTCGCCTCGGTGCTCATACCTCGTGTGTGATGAATCATCTAGAAATTGTAGGGTCAATCGAAAAATCTGTGCAGATATGGGCTAAGGCACGACAATTGCGTATCATGACGACGAATCTGGTACAAGTTCCTAAAACTTCAGCCCGACAAGTTCACCTCACTTTTTCAGGAGCTACGATGAAACGCTTAGTATTGGCAGTTGGTGTCCTTGCCTTGACGTTGTTTTGCGGGAATGCCCACGCCGCATTCGTGTTCAGCAATTTCAGCGTCGACGTTGGTAACACATTCAACGGATTTAATGGGTATATCCTGGATCCCAGTCAAACGCTCGGGATGAAATTCACGGCAACTGGCGGTGGTACTCTCAGCCAGATCAACTTGGCCCTCGGCACCCAAGGCGGTAGCACAGCAGTCACCGTGGAGTTCTATGCGGACAATGTGAACACCATCGGGGCACTCCTCGC
>JANLRE010000372.1:0-1620 GCA_031368205.1 Fimbriiglobus sp.
CTAAACCGTCTGAATATCGCTGCGACTCAAACGCCCTCGAAGCCTGTGCGTCGGGGGCGTTTTTCTGTTAGCCTCGTTGCTTGTCTGCGGTAATTCTGATGAAAAGACCTCGCCTACTTGAAATTGACCTGCCAGAACCGCCAAAATTAAGCATGTTCCAAACCGGAGAGCCGCAAATGTCCCCTACACCCGATGTCGTTGTGATTGGTGGCGGTCCATCAGGTAGCACCGCAGCTACGCTGCTGGCCCAAGCTGGGTACTCCGTGCGGCTATTTGAACGCGAAAAGTTCCCGCGTTTCCACATCGGCGAATCGTTCATGCCCGACACCTATTGGGTTCTCCGACGGTTGGGCATGCTTGACAAAATGAAGACGAGCCAATTCATTCAGAAGTTTTCCGTTCAGTTCGTGAACGACGCCGGGACGGAATCGCAGCCGTTTTACTTCTTCGAGAACAACCCCCACGAGTGCGCCCAAACGTGGCAAGTCCTGCGCAGCGAGTTTGACCACCTCTTGCTGAAGAACGCTGCGGAGCACGGCGTCGATGTTCGGGAAGAAGTCCGCGTGCTGGACGTGACGTTTGACGGGGATCGACAGACAGGTATCCGGGTCCGCTCCAAGGACGGAACCGAAGAGTTCCTCCAACCGAAAGTCATCATTGATGGCAGCGGTCAGAGTTCGGTGATTAGTAGCCGGTTGAAACTCCGCCAGCAAGACGCACTCCTGAAGAAAGCGACGGTTTGGAGCTACTTCAAAGGGGCCAAGCGTGAGCCGGGGAAGCACGACCAAGGTGCCACCCTCGTCCTCCAGACGAAGGGCAAAAAGGGTTGGTTTTGGTACATCCCGCAACACGACGACATCATCAGTGTGGGCATCGTCTCGGACTTGGAGCGAATCTACGACGGGAAAAACCGTTCGTTGGAACAGATCTTTAACGACGAAGTCGAAAACTGCCCCGCCGTCGCGGAACGTCTTGAGGGGTCCACCCGCGTTAAAGATTTTTACACCACGAAGGACTTCAGTTACCGCTCGAACCGCGTCTCGGGAGACGGGTGGGTGCTTGTGGGCGATGCGTTCGGGTTTCTCGACCCGATCTATTCTTCCGGACTCCAACTCGCCTTTCGGTCCGGGTCAATGGCCGCCGACGCGGTGATTGAAGGCTTGAAAACCGGCGATCTGTCAGGAGAAAAACTCGGGGGGTGGGGTCCAAATTTCATCGCGGGAATGACCCGAATCCGCAAGCTCGTCTACGCCTACTACGAAGGCTTCAGTTTTGCCGCATTCGTCCGCAAGTATCCTCACATGAAACGACACATCACGGACCTCCTGATCGGCGATGTGTTCAAAGAAACACTCGATGAAGTCTGGGAACCGATGGCGGACGTTCAACGCGAAACAAAGCTCGCCGACGAACGAGAACTGGCACTCACGAGTATTAGTGGTTAGTGGATAGTGGATAGTCTTTCTGTGATTTTACTAACCACTATCCACTAACCACTATCCACTGACGCCGCAGGTTGTCGGTTAAATACGATCGGAACGTCGAGTGTTTCGCCGGTCGTCAAGCTGCAATTTTTTTGCTTGCGAATCGCGTCGGCAAGATGGGCATCAACGCAGTGGG
>JANLRE010000390.1:0-5291 GCA_031368205.1 Fimbriiglobus sp.
AAAAACTACCTCGAGAGCTACCACGACGCCACGCAGGCGATGGAAGAAGCGCTCAACTTGTTCGGGCTGGGTTACTTACCGATTGAGTTGCGGGCGATGGCCGAACGGCTGTTCTGGGCGATCGGTCGCAAGTTGCAACGGATCGTCAAAGACCTCGATTACGTGCCGGAAGAATTGCAGAACCTCGACACGCTGCTCAGCGACACGTACTTCTGCAACTTCAGCGTGTTCCAGAGTATGCCGGATAGTTGGGCGATCAAGCAACTCTTCCCGATCATGCCGATCCACCGCCTCAACGAGTGCCCGACCCGTCGGGCGGTCCTGGGTGACATCACCTGTGATTCGGACGGGAAGATCGACCAGTTCATCGACTTGCGGGACGTGAAAAGCACGCTCGAACTCCACCCCGTCACGGACGGCCAGCCGTACTACCTCGGCACGTTCCTACTCGGGGCGTACCAGGAAATTCTGGGCGACCTCCACAACCTGCTCGGTGATACCAACGCCGTCCACGTCACGATGGAAGCCGACGGCACGGCGAACGTGGACACGGTGATTAAGGGGGACAGCGTGACCGAAGTGTTGCACTACGTCCAATACAACGCCGAAATCCTCACCAACCGCGTCCGCAAAGATGTCGAACGCGCCGTCCGGGCCGGGATGCTGTCGGTGCAAGAAAGCCGCGAGTTCCTCGGCTTCTACGAAAACGGCTTGGCCGGGTACACGTACTTGGAAGAGCCGTAGGGTATTATTCCGTCCCGACTGTATCCGGATTGATCCAGTCGCGGGATATAAAATCGGGATTGAGTGGGTCGAAGTCGCGGTCCGTCGTTAGTATCCGCGACCCGGTGGCGGCAGCGGTTGCGGCGATCCACAGGTCATTTTTCCCAAGGATGTGCCCACGGCTCTGAAAGTGCGCGTCGATGACAGCGTACCGATCAATGATCGCGGGGTCATGAATCGTCACCGTTTTGAAGTACCCCAGACAAAACTCCATTTGATCCAGCTTGGCATGGCCCCACCCAGACAGCAGTGCCAGAGAGTGGAGTTCGCCAGCGGTGACAACTGAGATGAGCGGTCGCGGGTCCGTCGCCAGCAAATCGTAACGGCCCCGAATCCAACTCCAAAGACGGCTGCCCCGAACGAAGTGAACCAACACATTTGTGTCGAGGAGGTAAAGTGTTGGTGGCGCCATTACGACAACCTCTCCAACGCTCCTCGAATCTCTTCGTCCGATTCGTCGCCAGGCCAAGTTCCTTGAACCACATCAAACAACGTCTTGCCTTCCGGTAGTGGGCGGGGCGGCGGGGTAAGGTCCAGGATGCGGTTCCGGTCGGCGAGGAGTTGGTCCGGTGTTCGACTCTGGATTCTCGACACGGCTTCGGCAATCACCTCGGACGGATCGCGCGCATCGGCTTGCCGTGCGGCGATCCTGTCGGTGTCAAGCAACCGGGCAGCCAGGATGTCAACGGTGGTGTTTTGTTCAGCCGCTTGTGCGGCGAGTTCCCGATAAGTGGCGTCCGGTATCAACACGGTTGGCACAGTTCATCCCTCCATATACACACACTTTATACTACCACAAGTTGAGTCGCGTCTACCATTCTCTCTTCTCGCATTGCAATGCCCTCGATCGTTTCGGCGAGGCTTCTGCCAATTCCGGGAAGGCGGTGCAACCCTTCGCGGCCTGTCGTGGAAAGTATCACATCCACCGGCGTTGGTAGTGCCAAGATTGTCATTGCGGCTTGACGGAACGCCCGAATGCGGTACATGTTGTTCCCGGAGCGGGACAGTTCCGTAGCGTGCAACCGGAGTTCACCCGCGATTTCTTCGTTCGACATCACAAAACCCTCTCGTAGCGAGTCATGGGTAAGTTGTGCCAGAACTGTACAGGCGAACACAAGGTTAGTAGGAGATTTTTCGCATGGCCGGGTTTCGTATGCACATCACGGTATCGACGCTTTGCGGCTTGACCTATGGTGGTGCGCTCGTCAACCCAGGCGGATTGTCCGCTGAATCGGCGGTCCTGGCAGCGGGCGTAACGGCGGTGGGCGGGATGCTGCCAGACCTGGATAGCGATTCCGGCGTTCCGGTGCGTGAGATGTCCGGCGTGGCTGCCGCCGTGGTGCCGCTGTTGCTTTACCCACGATTGATGGCACCGGGTGCGGGACTTTCGCAAGAAGGGGCGTTGGCCGCCCTCGGGGTGTTGTACTTCATCATTCGCTATGGCGGCGCGAACTTACTCAAGTACGTCAGCGTGCATCGCGGCATGTTCCACAGCATTCCAGGCATGATGATCGCCGGGCTAGTGGTGTACCTGGAATACCACTCCGACAACGTCCGCATCCGACTCGCGCTAGGTTGCGGTGTGATGATTGGCTTTTTGTCGCACCTGGTGTTGGATGAAATCTACAGCGTGGACTTCAACGGCGTGCGGTTGCGGCTGAACAAGTTTGCCGGCAGCGCCGTGAAGTTCATTTCCCCGTCGTGGCTGGGAACGTCAATTTGTTACGGCATCCTGTTCGGTCTCGGGTTCCTGGCGTACATGGACTCGCTGCAATACCTGAACGACCCTAAGAAGCCGGTCATCCCTGGGTTTTCGCTTTCAACTGCGCTGAAAGCTCCTTGATGAGCCGCCCACATTCCCCGCGTGCCGTGGCGAACCCTTCCGGCGTCACGCCGTTCGTCTTCAAATAATTCAGCACCACGGCCTCCGCCTCGGCAAGCCCGACGCAGCCTTCGGCAGTTGCCACCGCAAGTTCATGCGGAATCGTCGTCACGCCGTTGCGGTCGCCGTGCAACAGATCGCCGGGGTTGATCCAAACTCCACCGACCCGCACCGGCACGTTCAGATCGACGATTTGGCAGTACCCGTGCGAACAAATCGTACTGCCGGTGAAGCATGGAAAGTTCAACGCCTGCACCTGATCCAGATCGCGCCCGGCTCCACTGGTGATGAGTCCGACGCACCCGAACGCCTGATACGTCGAACACATCACCTCGCCGAAAGTCGCCGCAACCACAGGGTCATCCAGGTCTTGAAACACGATCACTTTTGGCCCCGGAATCGACGCCAACAGCTTCACTTGCTTTTCAAGACCGGCGTAAACGTCCCCCGACTTCGGCGGTGCGCCGGCACGGAAAGTAGCCGTGACGGCGTAGCCAACCATCGGCGGTAAGTGTGGGAAACAGGGCAGAATCCGGTGGTCCAGATACCCCGCCGTGCGGGGTATCGCATCAAAGAGTTCGATCACGTTACAAATGGTCGGCGTGTCGTATTTCCGCAACGCGGCAAGTGTTTCAGCAGTAAGCATGGGGGCGACTCCGGAAGGATTTCGATATTGAGACATGTTACGAACCCCGAATGCTGAAGGCTCCGTATCATGCAGACAGCAACTCACGTAGCGAACGGATGCGGTTCGGCACTGTGGGTTGGTGATTGTGGGGGTCGAGCAACAGCGGCGACAGCCCACTGTCACGGGCGCCGTGATAGTCGTTGTGCAGGTCGTCGCCGACGTACAGGATTTGGTGGGCCGGGCAGTTGACTGCTTCGAGAATTCGCGCGAAGAAGCGGCGGTCGGGCTTGCGGTAGCCGATTTGGGAACTGATGAGGATATGCGGTTGCAACCGTGCCAGTTCGGGGCGTCCGGCTAATACTTGTTCCAACCGCGAATCGTAATTCGATGCCAAGCCGAGTGCGAAACCGCGTTGATGCAGCACTTCCAGGACTTCGGCAAAACCGGCTGGCACTTCCCACGCTTCGGGTTGGGCGAAGTGGTGATAGAGCCTCTCGAAACAGCCGTCGGGAGTGTTGGGTAACGTCTCCCGTACAATCGCTCGCCAACGCTCTTGCTCGCGGGCTTCGCTGGTGATCCAACCGTTGGCAGCGTCGGTTGCTTCTTCCCGTTGGTACGCAGCGCGGAACCGTTGCAAAATCAGTGCGGGTTCCGCAGGTAGTCCGAAATGGGCGGCGGTTTCGGCGTAGATGGTTGGCGCGCCGCGAACGGGGTGTAGCACCGTGCCAACTGCGTCGAAAAACACGGCACGGATCGCACCGGAAACCACTGCCATCACGCACGCCGACCGGGGACAACGCTTTCACGGGGTCGGCCCGGTGCGGGGCCGCCGAGTTGCATTTTCATCGCCGCGACAGGCTTCGGCACGTCCGGTTGGTTGGCCACTTCGCGGGCGGCTTTGGCTGCCATTGCGACTTTCAGTAAGTGCAACCCCCCTCGGAAAACCGTGAAGCCGATGAACGCCAAGATCACCGCTTCCACGACCCGTTGGGGCAGCAGGAATACGAAGTAGCACACGGCAAACGCCGCGACACCGATCCCGAGCAAAACCCAGCCGACGGCCTCACGAATCCAGACGCTCATAACCCACCTCAAAAGATCGCATAAATCAGGATACTGCCGAACAGCAGCGCCAATAAAAACAAGGCAATAAAGACGGCCACCACGACCAGTGTCCCCGGTCCTTGTTCGGGGTTGCGGCCACTCACGGCGTGAAACGTTCCTTGGCCCCAGGCACGCCATTTTTCTTGTCGGCTCAGTTCGCTCCGTGTCTCGCGCCAGGCGGTGTCCAGCAGGAACAGTCGCGCGTGGTCCACCGGCATCCGCTGGAGGCCTCGGTACCAAAACAGAAAGCCGCCCGCCAAGCCGCCACTGCCCACCAGACCGATCAGGAACAAGAAGCGATTCAGGCTCCCAGCATCGGTCTTGAATTCCGCGCTCGCGGAATTCGGGCTAACGAATCGAATCGGCGGGAACACCGACGGTTCAATCACCACGATCGTCAGCACGAACCAGGTCACTTGAGCGATCAGGACACACGCGGTGACGACAAAAAAGAGTCGGTAAAGTTCGTCCGCATTGACGGCTCGTGTGCTGCGTCGAATGGGGCGATCCGTGGCCTTTTGCTTGATGGGCAGACGATCCGACGGCACCGCCTGAACTGTGAGACTGAACAAGCGAAATTGACAGACAAAGTAAACCAACGTCGCGCCAAGCAACAGGAAATCGTGCATCCGAAACGGGATCGCCGGGCCTGCGCTACTCTCATCGAGTGAAATCGGGAGACCAGTCGGGAAGATCAGGAGATAGCTTAACATCATCAAGAAAACGCCCGGCATCGCGGTCCAGCGTAAGAAGAGACCGAGCAAGGCAGGCACGACGCCTATCAAGACGACCAGGTTCCCGGACGCATTTCGCATCAGGACCAGGACACGACCAGCAACGCCGACAGCGCAACAAACAGGTAGTTGCGAACCGCGTCGTCTTCAGGTTCTTCGG
>JANLRE010000405.1:0-13623 GCA_031368205.1 Fimbriiglobus sp.
GCACGAAGGCGGTGTTCATCATCAGCGCGTCGCGGCGGTTACGGTATGCCAACCCGGCGTGGGAAGCACTGACGGGGCGACCACTGGCGAAGATTCGCGGGATGCGGATTTCGCACTACCGTTCGGCGTCCGGGTTGGGGCAAACGCTGATGCCGCCGCCGAAAGTGTGGGACGGTCATACTGCCACTGTGCGACGAGCGTTGCCGGATGCCGAATCGGGGCCGCCGTGGTGGGACATTACGTTTGTGCCGATGCCGGGTGAAAGCGGATTGCTTGGTGTCGTCGGGTTTGTCACGGAAGTCGGTGTCGTGCCAACCCGACGCGAGATGACTATTCCCGCAGGCATCGCGGATTTGCGGTTACAGCACGCCTTGCACTATTCGCACGATCGGCTCAGTGGTGCATCGCCTCTCACCGCCCGGTTGCTGTCGCAAGTGCGACTCGCCGGAAGTTCCACCGCGCCCGTGTGGATCACCGGCGAAGCGGGGGCGGGTAAATCGACGATCGCGC
This sequence comes from Fimbriiglobus sp., assembly GCA_031368205.1. GTDB lineage: Bacteria > Planctomycetota > Planctomycetia > Gemmatales > Gemmataceae > Fimbriiglobus. Next base: position 511 of record JANLRE010000405.1, read on the forward strand.
GGGTCATTCACCACAACGGCTTGAACTGGGAACGCGCGTTCTTCAGCATCGACGGCGCGGCGGTGCAGCCGTACCTGATTGACACTCAACTCTTCGGCAAAGGCGGTCTGGCAACGTCGCCGCACCTCGGCACGCTGTACTTACATGACCCCGCGACGTTGCCCCGCGACTTGCAGGAAAAGATTGTCACCCTGGTGACACAACCGGGGCCGAACTCACCGCGATTGATCTGCTCCGCGACGCGCAGTGCGGCGGAGTTGGTGAAGACTCAGCACCTGTTGCCAGCGTTTCACACACAGTTGTCCGCACTCGAAATCACCGTGCCGCCGTTACGAGATCTCCTGGAAGACTTGCCGCATTTTGTGACCCGGTTACTTCAGCCGTTGAACCCGGAAATCGCCGATGAACTGTGGCCGGCGTTACGATCCTACACTTGGCCCGGCAACCTGCGCGAACTCGCCACGGTGTTGCAGCAGACCATCGCCAAAGCCGAAACGGGGCCGATCACGCCCGACCACCTGCCGCGTTCCATCCGCGAAAAGTACCTACTTGCGGAGAATCCGATTCCGACGCAGACCGTGCCGCGATCAATGGACACGATCTTACTCGCGGTCGAAAAACGGCTGATCGAGCTGGCGTTACACAAGACGGGAAACTCGCAAACCGCGGCAGCCGAGATGCTCGGTATCTTCCGCAGTCGGCTGTGGCGTCGGGTGGAGGCGTTGAAGATTCCGCAAGCCACGTCACTTGCAAAGCCCCGAAAAAAGAAGGGTGAATCCGACGTGGGGGATTCGCCATGAAGTACCCGCAAGTCATCGTGTGCGGCTTCGACGACTGGATCGCCAACCAACTCCGCGAACTCGCCACGGAAACCCGGTGGCTGCTCCACGAAGTCCGGCTGACATCCGCAGTCGCAACTCACGTGACCGCCCAGCGCCCGACGGTGTTGCTGTTGCAAGCCGACCCGACTTCACCCAAGTTGGACGTGCTGGAAACGCTTTCGGACGTTCACCGACGCTACCCGGATGTTGCCATCGTGGTGTTGAGTGACGCCAAGTTGCCGGACGAATCGCGGGCCAACTGGACGGCGAGCGTGCTGGACCTGGGAGCAAGTTGCGTGCTGTTTCCACCGTACACCCGACTGCTTCTCGAAGACCTCGTGACCGGCCTGATGACGGCCACGATCCGCCGCACGATTGGTGAACCCGTCACCATGCCACGACCAGTACCAGAAGTCACAATCGACCTAGCCGAAGGCCATTACGAGGAACCCTCGTGACACCTAGCGAACTCCCAGTGTTGGATGAATGCCGATGCACGAATTGCGGGGATTGCGTAACGATTTGCCCGACGCAATGCTTGGAGGCAAGCCGTTACCCCTGGCTCGCTCGCCCTGCCGACTGCATTAGTTGCACCGCATGTGCGTTGGTCTGCCCGGTCGATGCCGTCTCGCTCACGCCGGTTGTTTTTCCGGGTGTAGGTAGATGAAGCTTTTGCCGAGCTTGCCGTTGTAATTGCCCGCCGAGATGCACTGCAAACCGGGGGTGTCCTTCGACGCATGAATCGCGGCTTGGGTTGCCTTGGCGATGGTGGCGATGTCCCGTCCGTTGATGATGATCTCTTGCACACTCACCACGCCGTCGGGCAGCTTCGTTTCGATTCCGGGCTTACCGCGAAGCGTCGGGCAGAACTCGGCGTAGGTGCTGGCAATGGTGAATTTGTACCGGCTGCCCGCCTTCGACCCACTTGCCGCCACGCCACCGGGGAACGGCAGGCAGACGTTGGGAACCGTCGCCGCTGCTTGCGCCGCGACGCGGGCCGCATCCAGCGCGCCATCTGCCGTTTCCCCGAAGAACCACAGATTGCCGCCCATCAAGCCGTCCGCCCAGCCACACCGGCGTTCGATGACAAACTCGCCGCTAAGGATCGGCACGACCCAACAGCGCCGCCCAAACCGTTCGTCCGTGAACTGGTGGCCATCGCCAAAGTACGCGAGTTTGCGCCCGAGCGGGAACCAGTTTTCACCCGTCGGCGAGTCGGCAGGCAGCACGTTGAAGCACGCTGTGGTGGGGCAGGTGAGGACGTTTTGGCTGACGCGAACCAGTACACTTTTTTCGAGCTTCGCCACCCGATCCTTCCAAAATCGCGGCACATGGAATTGCACAACCGCGCCCGGCCTGCCGTCCGGCGTGACAAAACTTTCATCCCCGCCCGGCCCGACGTACCGGTCCAATCCCGCTTCGCAATCGCACAAAATCGTGCTGCTCGCGTTGCCGGTGCAAGCGTCAATCGCCCGGTCCAACCAGTACCGATCCCGCGCCGTGACGAGGACTTCCGCGGAGATGCTCCGAAACGCTTCGGCGTAGGTATCGTCAATTCGGGCAGACATTCGCGGCCTCCAGTCGGTTCCAATCGTGTTCAATCAGTTTACTTACCACTGTCCGCTTTCTAGGTCTGTTCGTGAAATGAGCAGCATGAATCCGACTCCGCGACCGTATTTTTCAGTCTGCTGGCTGCCTTTGGTCGCCAGTGTTCTGTTCGCCATTAGCCATACGCAACCACCGCTGTTCTACTCGAACCAGAACCAATACTTCTTACACGCCGCTGCTCGCGCCGGTGTCGGCGATTTGTCGTCGGATTGGTTGGCGAACACGACGGACCCGACAATCGCGTTCACGGTGATGATGCAATTTCTACTGCAAACAGGTGGCGAATGGTCGATTCAGGTAGCGTTCTTCGGCCTGTTGATGATCTACTTCGGCAGCCTGTGGGCGATCGTCGTCAAACTGCCGTTCGCGCCAGTAACCACCGCCGGGCGGTGGTTACTGGCGGCGCTGACCATCGGCATTCACGCCGGGGTCACACGAGCCGCTTCGGTGGCATTGTGTGGAGTCGATTACCCGTGGTACTTCCAAGCGGGTGTGGCAAATCAATACCTACTTGGGGCTGGAATACAACCGTCGGTCTTCGGCGTATTCTTACTGACAGCCCTAGCATGTTATACCAATCGACGATTGACACTGGCAGCAATGTGTATTGATGTCTCCTGCCTTTTTCACTCCACCTATTTATTACCCGGTGCCTTACTCACGATTGCCTTGATGTATGAAATTGTGAAAAGCAATGGCGTGAGGAGTGCCTCAAAATTCGCCGCGATTGCACTTGTTGGTGTAGTGCCGACCTTGTTCCACATTGGCACGCAGTTCCGCCCGACGGATGGTGCCACGTTCGCAGAATCCCAGCGAATCCTGGCCTGGATCCGGATCCCGCACCACTGCGACGTGGCCCGCTGGCTGGACTGGGTTGCCGTGCTGCAACTGGCTTGGGCGATGTTTGGGATCGTCGCAATGCGACGGACAAGTCTGTTCATCCCGCTCGTACTCGCAACGGTTCTTGCAATACTATTGAGTGTTACACAAATTCTAACAAGCAATGCGACACTGGCATTACTGTTTCCCTGGCGCATCTCAGCGGTGCTTGTACCAATTGCAACAATTGTGCTATTTACACGATTGGTTTCTTTAGCGGAACAATACAGCAACCACAAGTTGATTGCGATACTTGCTATAGTGCTACTCACAATCAGTGTGGTCGGTGCTGGAATTGTCTCCAACTATCACCTCGCCTACCAAACCAGCGCCGCCGAAGAGGGGTTGCAATCATTCGTGACGGCCAATCGTCAGCCGGGGGATGTGTATCTTCTGCCTGCGAGTTTTCCAAAGCCACCGACGAAGCCGGGGTCCGCGTCGTCGTCGTTCGTGCTTGTTCCGCAAACCGGGCGGCCCGCTGTTTTTGAACTGCAACGCTTCCGACTGATTACGGGTGCGGCAACGTTTATCGACTTCAAGTCGATCCCGTACCGCGACACCGAAGTGCTGGAATGGCACCGCCGCGTGAGTGCTTGCGTCCGTTGGTACGGCACGTCCGATTGGGACGTGACGACAACGCTAGCCGAAGTCCGTGCGGAAGGGGTCACGCACGTGGTCGTACCGGATGGCGTCGCTGTGCAATCCCGACACCTTCGGGAAGTGTACGGCGACAGCGCTTACCGCGTTTATCGAATCGAGTGACGGAGTTCAATTCACAAATTCCTCCGAAATGCTCTCGACAACCGAACCGGGCTAACCGAGAATGCGTAAGGTATTACATTGGTTTACTTCGTGTTCATTCTAAGGGTGTTCGACATGCACCGTACTACTCGGCTTCTCCAGATCCGTTTCGCGTTTACCCTGATCGAATTGCTGGTCGTCATCGCCATCATCGCGGTTTTGATCGGGCTTCTTCTGCCTGCTGTGCAGAAAGTCCGCGAAGCCGCCGCACGGCTCAAGTGCCAGAACAACCTGAAGCAAATCGGGTTGGCGGCCCATAATTATCACTCGGCAATGGGGCGATTCCCGGCGGGTTACCTGTCGAACGTGAACCCGAAAATGAGTGGTGCAGACGCCGACCTGGGGCCGGGTTGGGGTTGGGGTGTTCAGCTACTTCCCTACGTGGAGCAGGACAACATTTTCCGGCAAATTAACCTGACGTTGCCGATTGAACATCCTTCCCACGTGATCCCCCGGACTCAGGTGCTTAGCGTGTTCCGCTGCCCATCGGACTCACCGCCCACTGATCGTTTCAAACCTGTGAACACCACCATTGAAGTCTCGTTCGGCAACTACGCCGGAATGTTCGGCACCAGTGAAGCGGCGGAAAGTCCAGGCACCGGCGAAGGGGTGTTGTACCGCAACAGCAAAATTCGCATTGAGGACATCATTGATGGAACCAGTGCGACGTGCTTGATTGGTGAACGAAGTAGCGACTTCGTGCTGGGAACCTGGGTCGGGTCGGTGACCGGCGCGGAAGTCCCACCCCGTCGCCCCAGTGCGCTTGGTGCCGAATCCGCACCCGTGTTGGTACTCGGACACACGGGGCTAGCTGTCGAAGGGCACACGCCGAACAACCCCAAAAACCACGTCGATGACTTCACCAGTCGGCACACCGGCGGCGTGAACTTTGTGTTCTGCGATGGTTCGGTGCGAATCATCAACAACACGGTGAACCCGGTCGTGTGGCAAGCCGTTGGGACGCGGAACGGTGGGGAAGTGGTCAGCCTCGATTTTTAAGAATTGAGACCGTCCCCCATGTGAGGTAGATTTCCTCTCATTTTTAGCACGCCTTTTCTCAGAAACTTCTCAGGCTCAACTCATAAGCCCTTCATCGGTTGCCTGCTAATAATCACACATCATCCCGGAAGGGATTCCGCCAACCTTTGTACTTTGATGAACGATGCCACACACCGATCCACTCTCGCAGTTTTACACGCTATTCACCGTTGGCGTGGGGCTATTACTTGTAGGGTGTAGCAACGCGCTCGTTGGCACGGGAAGCCGCTGGCGCACCCTCACGATTGTCGCGTTCGCCAGTCTCGTTTGTGTCGGCCTTGCGAGCTTGCTGACCGAACAACTGGTGCCGTGGTTTGCCGGAGTTGGGTTCGTTTGTGTTGGATGTGCCTATGTCTCGAATCTGGCTGCGGTGCGATCTCTTGTGTCAAACTCGACCATCCGGTCAGTATGTATTGCGAGTGTCGGGCTGTGCCTGCTTTTGGGAAGCGGTTGGCACTACGACGCCCAAAAACAGTCACTCAACGACGAATCGAATCAACTGTTTCAATTGCAATTCAATCGTTCGCCCGGCGTCGAAGACACATCAGTCCACGCGGTCACGGACGCGGGGACACCACTTCACCTCATGAAATCACTTGAGGAGCGAACCCCCGCTGACAGCGCGCTGGCGGAACGTCAGTATCTCTCGGCGATGTATCAAAAGGAAACGATCATTCGTCGCCAACCGGCGACCGACGTGTCGAATTGTCACGGCTGGGTCTTCACGGGCGGTCGCAATAGTCTTGGGAAAGACGATGTCGAGCGAATCCTCACGGAGAACCGATACGCCACGACCCCTCAGGCCCAAGTCCACGATCTGGTGATCTACCGCGACGGCAATCAGAGCGTGACCCACACGGCAATGATCTGCGCTGTTCTGGTCGATGGCACGATTCTCGTGGAAGGGAAATGGGGTCGGTTGGGCGTCTACATCCATGACGTGCATGGGTCGTGTTACGGGGACAACTTTCACTACTACCACAGCCCCCGCGTCGGACACATCGTTCGTGGTCTGTCTCCGGTTCCTCAATCCAGTCTGACGAGTTCTCAGCGCGAACCCGACATCAAGCACTGAATCCATGTCCGATCTCAATCCTTCCGCTGAGAAACCGCACCCCAGATTGTGGCGAACCATCTATACTATCGGGAGGTCATTCTGAGATTGGCGAGGGTTCATCATGCGGGGTCGGGTTGTGTTGGCGATGAGTGGTGGTGTGGATAGCTCCGTGTCGGCTGTGCTGTTGAAACAGCAGGGGTACGACGTGGTCGGGCTGTTCATGCGGACCGGCGCCCACACCGATGAACCGGACGCCCGCAAAGCCAACAAGAAAGGCTGTTGCTCCGCCGTTGACGCCGGCGACGCCCGCCGTGTGGCGGACAAGCTCGACATCCCGTTTTACGCGCTCGACTTTGAACGCGAGTTCGCGCAAATCATCGACTACTTCGCGGATGAATACTTGAAGGGCCGCACGCCCAATCCCTGTGTGGTGTGCAACAATTGGCTCAAATTCGGCCAACTCTGGACGTTCGGCCAACAACTCGGCGCCGACTGGATCGCCACGGGGCACTACGCCCAAATCCTGCGCGACGCGAACGGCGACGCCCAATTGCACCGCGGCCTTGATCCCGAAAAAGACCAATCGTATGTGCTGCACGGCATCAAACGCGATGTGTTGAAAAGCTTGCTGTTCCCGATCGGCGGACTGGCGAAATCTGAAGTCCGACAGATCGCCCGTGACGCCGGGATGTTGACCGTCGCGGAAAAACCGGACAGTGTTGAAATCTGCTTCGTGCCCAGTGGCGACCACACGGACGTCGTCCGTAAACGCCGTCCGGACGCGGAACTCGTGGGTGTGATTCAAGAGAAAGACGGCACGATTCTGGGGGGCCACGACGGCATCGACCGCTTCACCGTCGGCCAACGCAAGGGCCTGGGTATCGCTGCCGGTAAGAAGCGGTTCGTGCTGGAGATTATCCCCGAATCGCGCACCGTGGTTGTCGGCGATTCCGAAGACTTGCTCGCCAGCGGTCTGATGGCGTCCCGGATCAATTGGCTAATCCCGACGCCAACCGAACCCCTGCTGTGTACTGCGAAGATTCGTTACCGTCACACGGGCAGCCCGGCCACCATGATCCCCACACCGGATGGCGGCGCCGAAGTCCAGTTCACCGAACCCCAATCCGCCATCACGCCGGGCCAAGCCATTGCGTTTTATGATGGCACCCGCGTCCTGGGCGGCGGTTGGATCGAGAACGCAATGTGATGCTCACCGGAATACAATTTTCACCACAGAGGCACAGTGGCACAGAGAAATCCGTAAGAATTGTTTTTGGTTTTCTCTGTGCCACTGTCTCTGTTGTGAATCGCTTTTCTGATTGACCTCAACCCGGAGCCGATCATGTCTGAGCCAACTGCGTTCACGCCGACGATCATCGAGTTGCACAAACCCGCCGACATCGACAACGCTAAGGAGGCGGTGGAGATTCTGCGAACCTGGATCATTGATAAGCAACTCCGGTGCAGCATTTCCCCGTCCGTGTTCAAGGATCATTCCCAATGGGGCGTATTCCTGGCGGACTTGGCACACCAAATCACGACGACACTGCACGAAAACTACAAAGTCGATCCGCAAGAAACGCTGACGAAAATCGTCGTGGCCTTTCAAGGCGTGTTGATCGAACCCGGCGATGAAAATCCGGATGCATGAATCGAAACGAATGTTCAGAAAATCCGGAGGAAGTTCGGGAATAATTTCCGCAATTTGGTATCTACTACACTGGCAGGTTGATCTTGACACCGATCGTGTGCCAGACCTGCTTGGACTACTTTTGACAGACAAACTTGTTGAGGATCCTCTCCATGTTACGCAAGCTGCAAGTGTTGGTTCTGGGATTCGGTTTTGCCGTGGGTGCCGCGGCTACCGTTGGCTGTGAAGGAGCCAAGGACAAGACGACAGGCCCAACTGTGAATAACGACTCGAAGCGGCAAGAAATGCAAAAGAGTGCCAACGATCGCATGAAGGACTTGGGTGAAAAGGCCAAAGACGGCGCCAAAGATGTCGCGGACAAGGGCAAAGATGTCGCTGGGAAAGTCGGCGACAAGATTGCCGAAGGCGCCGACAAGGCCAAGGACGTTGCTGGCGATTTGGTAGCCAAGGCCAAGGAAACCTTCCTGAAGCCGATCCAAGAAATGCTCGGGACCGCCGACACCAAGATCGCCAAACTCGCCGACGAAGAAAAGGCCGCCACGACCCCTGAAGCCAAGAAAGTCGTCTCGGACAAAATGGCCAAGGCGAAAGAACTGATGGGCAAAGTGAAAGAAAAGATCGCCGCCATTACCACCGCGTCCGGCGACAAGTGGGAAGCCCTCAAAGATGAACTCAGCAAGCTCCTCCCAGAACTGAAGTCAACCCTCGGACTCTAACCGTTGTGAGCCGAACTGACCCGTCGCCGTTGGGACATCCCAGCGGCGATTTCGTTTACACCATGCCCCAATACCGCCGCAGTCCCCATTCCATGCCGAGTAATGCGACGAACACGACCAGCCAGCCGGGTAAAAATCCGCGTGAGCTATCGCGCCGCCAATCGGGGTAGTAGCGCGGCTTCGGTTTCGCCACGTCGAGCGGTTGGGATTTCAGTTCGGTCAGGAACCGTGGCAAATCTTCGAGCCGGTAAAACTGCCCACCACCCGCTGCGGCAATCCGTTGCAGCACGTCCGGCTTCGCGGCCTTCACGAGCAATTCATCCGACGCCGTGGGGTACGCAAAAAACCGGGCTGACACTTCGCCGGTGACTTCGCCACCCTTAGAATCCTTGCCGCTGCCGACGACCTTGACCGTATGTTCACCCGGTACAGTCGGTTCGTAAGGCACTTTGAAATTGCCGTCCGTGTCCGGGAAGGATTGCCGCGTCGGGGCGGTCGCTTCGTTCTCGCCGGGGGCCAAAACTTTCACGACGAACTTCGGTTCGAGCGCCGCCGCGCCGCCGGGTTGCCGCACGCCGATGCGAATTGTTTCCCGCCCGCCCACCGGCAACCGTGGCAGTTCCGGCTTGGCGAACACCTTCCCGTCGTCCTCTTCTTGGTGCGCACACCACCGCACCATTTGCCGCCAAAACCGGGCATGAAGTTGAATGCCGTCGTTGGTTTTCGGTTGGCCGAGCGACTTCCAAATGTACGTGTCTTGGGCCGCGAAGACGAGCACCCGACCGCGACTCCCGGCACCGATTTGATGACCCACGAGCAATGGGGCCAGTCGGCTTTCGTCCTGGAATTTAGCCGGGAGTGGTTCGTTGTTGGTCGAATCGGAAGCCACGGCAAACACCGTCGCGGCGCCTTTGGCGGTGCCCATTTTGTTCAACCCGGTGAACCGCGTGCGACTCCCGACGTCGTTGAGTTTTGCCCAGAAATCGAGCGATTCTTTCGGCGTGTCACCGATGCGGTTTAAGTAGTGGCCCTTTTGTTGTTCGGTTGGCATGTACTGATAACGAGCGCGTTCACTACTGAAAACCGTGTCCGGCACGGGCGGCGATTTATCCAAGTCGATCGGCAGAATATCGGTGATGTCTTTCGTGCCACGCCACCCGGTCGCGTCGGGGAAACCCGGTGTGCCGAGGAACGTCGCATGACCGCCGGTCATCAGCAGCCCGACGCCTTTGTTCAACACTTGATCCGCAATCTTTCGTGGCAGCGCCGGGTCGATACTCGTGAGTTGCTTAGCGGTGACGTTGCCCAAAATAATCACGTCATAAGCATTGCTCTCGAAGTCCAACCCCTCGCGTTCTTCAGGTCGTGTCGGTTCATCGGTTTGGCGAATCACACTGAAAAGGGAGATTCGCGGGTCGGCGGCGAGTGCGCGGCGAATGGCGGCTTGCTCCACCGTGAGCCGGTTGATGAGCAGCACCCGCATCCCTTCTTTCGTGACCGTCAAATACGTCTCGATCACGTTGTTCGACGGCGCCACGTCGCCGGGCACCGCGCTCAGCGGGACTTCGATCCGCACCTTGATTTCGCCCGGTCGGTCAGGGGCTTTGAGCTTCAATTCGGCTTCGTTGTCCGTGTCCTTGGTCAACGTCGCGGTTTCAGTCGTCACGTCCTTGTACCCGCTTCCGTCGTCGATTTGCACTTTCAACGGCACCTTCGCCCCGACGAAACCAAACGCATTGATCAGCACCTTCAGCGTGAAGTCGGTCTTGATGAACACCGACCCGTCCGGGTTGCCCGTGGTCACATTCACGCTGGTCAGCGCCACGTCCTTCGTACCGGAGTCCGTCGTCGGCAAGCCCACCGCGAACGTGTGGAGTTGCCGCCCGGCCTGCCGCCAACGGGTGGCTTCCGGTTCGGGTTTCGACGGGCCGTTGTCCGTCCCGTCGCCGATGAGGATGTGCCCGCGAACGTACTGTTCAGACTGCCACCGCTCGAACGTTTTCCGCAGATACACCGCGTAGTCCGACTGCTGAAACTTGGCGGGTGCGGTCGGGTCGTACAGGTACGCCCGGTCGTTAAAAGCGGAGTCGCCGAAGCCATACATCACGACCGTAACGTTTTGGTTCGTGCGTAGGTCGTCCAAGATCGGTTCACACTTTTCGAGCGTCTTGCGAACGGCGGTGATGCGGGGTTGATTGTTCAGCTCGTCGGGCACCGTCATACTTTCCGACAGGTCGATGCCGAACAACAATACGCTGGGAATCTTGGGGTTTTCCTGGAATCCGACACTGGGCCGCAACGCCGTGAGAAGGGCCACAATCAACGCCAAGATGCGCAGCGTGAGCACCAAACCAATTCGCCGCCGGTTGGCACGCGGGTGGCCTTTGTACGTCCAGACCGTGAGCAACCCCAGTGCAATTACCACGAGCACAAACGCAGGCCACCCGAGCGGCGAGGCCGACCAGGGGGCGGTGGGGTCCAGGCGAAAGAAAAGGTCGGTGTCGGTCATGAATCAATTCTAGTAGCCGATGGTAAAAAACGCGCACCAGCAATCAGCGGATCGCATTCATTGGAATCCAGCCGACGATGTCGCCGACAAGTTCAACCTGCACCCAGCCGCCGCGTTCCAGCCGTTTCCGCACTTCAGCACCAAGCGGCAATGGCGCATCCAGACGCGGCAGGAACGTCGCGCCGTTGCCGGTTCGCAGCACGGTTTGCTTCGCCAAAATCACAACGGGCTGCTCGTGTCCCCGTTTGTTTTCCTGATGGATGGCCACACTTAGCGTGCCGATGGCAACCCACCCGGCTAGCCCCACCACGGCAATTGGCATGGCCCAACCGTCCCGAATCGTCAACCGTCGAGCTAGGCCAACTGTCACGAAGATGGCGCTGAGCAACGACGCCATTAACAAATCCAGCGCCGAAACACGATGCCGCCAGCCAGTAAGCGGTTCGGGTTGGAGGCCGGGCGGGTAAGCTACGACCGCGCGACACGCCACGAGACTTTGTTGCAACTTCACATCGGTCGGCGCGAGGGCAAGGCCGTCGTGAAAGGCCCGGATCGCGCCGGGAAGATCGCCGGCCAAGTAATGCGCCCGACCACGGTTGACGGCAAGCGATGCCGAGGGGGACTGTTGCCAAAGATTGTCGAATTGCACGGCGGCTTGTGAGAACTGTTGGCGGGCCGTTGCAGGATCGTGAAGACTCTGCAACCCCTGCTCGAACTCTCCACCGTACACAATTGTTGGGACTGTCAACAACGCCGTGCCAATCCAAAATCGTAGCCATTTCACTGCCGGACCCCTTCCCAGTTCAGAACCAACGCTTCGGCTTGATGAGGTAGTGACACTGCATTGTCACTGGCTGCCGAGAATCGGGTTGTATCGCATTGCCACAAGAAGCTCCGCGCGGCATCGGCGTGGGGATGAAGCAATTGCGTCAGCGCGGCGTGAACCTCTTCCGGCGTTTGGGCGAACGGCGTCATGGAAAAGCGGGCCGTGAGGTAACGGCGGAACGCCAGTGCCGTTTCAGCAGCGGGGTCGGTTGCGGAGTTGGCGCGTTTGAGTTGCTTCACCACCACCCGTACCGCACGGATTCGCCGCAACTTAGTCCTACGCATCGAATCCGGAAATAGCCGACGCCACCCGATCACCCACCCACCGACGAACAGCGGTGTCAACCCGATTGGCAACAGCCACGTGAACAGCGGCCATGCTCCGGATCGCTCGGGTATTTCTTCAAGGTGGAAGAACGATTCCGGTGCTTCAATCGGCATCACGGGAGTGGTCGGCGATTGGAGTGTTGGCCCGGTGACTGTGATCGAGATCGCTTCTGCATAGGTTGTCTTAAACCGCTTCCCTTCGGGCAACTCCGGGCGAAAATAAGCGTAGGTCAGCGCGGGTATCACCATCAAGCCGCGCGCGTTCGGAACGAGGCGATAGGTGAACCGGACCTCCGTGGCGTCCGCAGGGGCTGGGTTTGATGGTAGCGTATCAAGGACTTGAAACGACTTGGTGAAGCCATCGAGTAAGTGAAGATCGGGGCGCGTCAGTTGGTGCGGGTTGACGGCGTTGCGGACGATCAAAATCAGCGCGAGTTCACCGTTCAGCGGTATTGTTCGCGGTTCGGCGGACCATGTCACTTCGACGGCTGAACCGATGGCCCCGTAGAAATCCGCCGTGGTCCGTTCCACTGCGGATGGTTCCTGCGCAACGCTGGAATTCGTTGCCATCACGAGCAGCAAAAGTGCTAGCCACGGCCTACCAATCGCGGACATAGGGTCGCTCCGGTCCGGCTAGCATTTCGGCGTTGAAGGCTCGGTCGCTTTTCAATCGCTTGGCGGCATTTTGCAGCAACGCCCGTGCATCCTCCGGTGAAAGTGGTTCGCGTTGGTCGCTGTCCAATAGCACCGGCAACGACCCCGCACCGGCGATCTTTTGGAAGCTTTTGTTGCGTGGCTGACCCTGAGGCGCCGGCCCGGATTGTGACGCGGTCTGGGGGCCACTGGTTGCGTTGTCCATGCCAGAATCGCTGCTGAAAATC
>JANLRE010000417.1:0-11865 GCA_031368205.1 Fimbriiglobus sp.
GGATGTAGTCTTCGGGGTCCACTTTGGGCGCGTTCATGCCCAAAATGTAACCTCCAAATTGGCCGCGCGCAAACTACCCAGTATCCCAACTGCGTAATACCTATCTGTTATGCAAAACCACTTGGCGGCGCCACCACAACATCAATTAGCCAAAGTTTGAACAGCATAGAATTATTCACTTTGCACTTGGAAGCCGAGGTGCCATTTGCTTGGATAGTATCAATGTTTGCGATCGCCGTTTTTCTATCTTCTTATCTATCGCTATATGTTATTTATACTTTCTTAATCTCTCCAATCTTTCGATCGAGCCGTCAATATCTACACCGCGCATCTTAGATAACTTGATCCATATTATTTCTGTGAATCGACTGGGTACTTCGCCCACTTACTCTGCCGAGGCGATGCCGCAATTATGGAAGATATACAACGCCGTGAACTATAGCCCCGCGACAAGGTGAAAGTTACCTCACTGGAAGCGGCTTTCGGTCCACGGGTCGCCGCGCATGTGGTAGCTGCCGTTGTTGGGGCTTTCCCAGAAGCCGGGGCGGTCGGCTTCCAGGAACTCGATGGCACGCACCCACTTCGCGCTCTTCCACGCATACAGTCGCGGGATCACCAACCGGAGCGGGTAGCCGTGGTCGGGCGTGAGCGGTTGGCCGTTGTGCGTCAGCGCGAAGACGGCGTCGTCGGCGAGAAAGTCCGCGAGGGGCAGGTTCGTCGTGAAGCCGTATTCACAATGAAGCATGACGAACTTGGCCGCCGGGCTAACGGTGACGTGCTTCAGCAATTCTTGCGTGGAGACGCCTTCCCACAGGTTGTCGAGCGTGCTCCACCGGGTGACGCAGTGCATGTCCGCGAACACCTTCACCCGTGGTAACGCGGTGAATTCCGGCCACGTGAACCGTTTCACCGCGTTCACGAAGGGCACCGGGAAGATGGTGAAGTCCCACGACTTCGGGTCGAATTCCGGCACCGGGCCGACGTGCAACACCGGCCACTTGCGCGTGTAAATTTGCCGGGGCGGAATCCGCTCTTGGCGGAGGGTGTCCGGGCTAATGATGGCGTCGTCGGAATTCATCCCAATCCCCGTCGGGTGTGTACGGCACAAACTTCACCTATTGAATAGTAGCGGTCGCTGAGAACGGAAGCCTGAGGGTTCACGGCTTTTTCCGCAGTTCGGCTATTGTCGCGCCGCCTTCGGGGGGTTGTTTGTTGGTGAGTTGTTGCAGCAATTGTGCATCACTTAAACTGGCGGGTTTGTTGAATTGGTTCGCCATGTAACCGGCCATTGACGGGTCGAGGTAGGGCGTGGTGGGGCGAGTGACATCGAGTTGACACTGGAACTTTTTGCGACCGAGCCAATACGTGGCGGCGAATTCTTGCTGTCGCTCCCAGTGGGAATCTGCAACGGGTTTCATGGCCAGTCGATACTCCGGTTCGCCGCTCAGGGGTGGCAGTTCGACACGCGGAATCGGTTGGCCGGTTTCGTTGATGAGGCCGATGCGGATGTCGCCACGACCGCGATGCAACAGGTGCCATTGGAAGTGAATCCCTTCTTCGGCGTTGAGCGCACCGCCGGATGTTTCGCCGCTAATCCACGCGACTCGGGCGTTGGGCGGGGCGGTTTTTTCGAGATGGTCCAGGGCGTTCCAGAGGACGCGGGAGCGGGCGGCAAACTTCTCTTGGCGTCCGACGTTGGTGAGCATCATCACGGACAACCCGACGAAAACCGTGGCCAACGCCACGGTTTTCGAGGTAGTTTCTGGCAACGCCAACACGATCGTGAGCAGCAACGCGAACGCCAGATCGCAGCCCCAAACGGTGGGCATCGTGTACCGGGCCGCCATCATCGGCATCGGCATGTACACCGCAACCCCGGCGACGAACAGGCACCCGCTAGCCACGAGCAGGGCGCGATATTCACCGATGATTCCCCGATACCGGGTGGTGCGGTTCAGCACGAGTGCGCCAAAAGTGGCAAGCAAGCCGATGCCAAGAAAATCCAACCCGGCGGCGCCCTTCAACCACAGTGCGATGCGCGTGAGTTGGGCGAAACTCGGTCCCGGCGTTTCGTACTGGCCGGGTTGCCAGTTCAACTTGAAGTAAACGAAGTGAACGGCGGGCATCAGCAACGGAAGCAAGTAAGTTGACGCACGCCAGCGGTTCGCCACCCACGCCTCTCGCAACGATAAACCGTCGCTCAGAACACGCAGCGTCAGCATCGCCGGGAGTAGTGCCACGAACGTATTTTTACACCCGAGCGCAGCCAGAAAGCCGACGAGCGCCAGCGCGTCCCAGCGTGCCGGTTGCGAACTCTGGGCGGCTTTTCGGGCAGCGATTAACGCCAGGATCGCATACGGCATCGCCACGCCTTCGGCGAGCGTCAGGCTGGTCCAAATCTCGTTGCGGTACGGGTTCCACATCGCGGCGGCAGCGGTCACGAGGGCGGCAATCGGGTTGATCTTTAACTCGCTCAACAGCCAAAGCAATATCGTTGCGGCGAACCCGCACCACAACAACCGCGAGACTCG
The DNA here is from genome assembly GCA_031368205.1 of Fimbriiglobus sp. Classification (GTDB taxonomy): domain Bacteria; phylum Planctomycetota; class Planctomycetia; order Gemmatales; family Gemmataceae; genus Fimbriiglobus. Next base: position 2,532 of record JANLRE010000417.1, read on the forward strand.
CCACGTGAACACGTCCCCGCCGAACGTGTTGGCGAAGACTTCCCAATGCACCCACAACACCGGGCGAAACGGCCCGAGGTGGGTCACGTTGGCCCGCACTTTGTCCCACCAGCGCACGACGTGATCGGTCGCCGTGAGACCGTGAGGGGCGGGGTAAACGAGGTTGCCGTCGTCGATGAAATCGAACGGCGTATTCAACGACGGCAGATACCCCAGCGCGAGAATCAGCCCGCCCAAAAGAATCCAATGGGGGAAACGGCTCGGCGCATCCGGTGCGGTGTTAGTCATGGGGGTCGCGTCCTTGCAACCAGGGTCAATCGGTCAACGGACCGGGAGTTTACCAACTCTCCGTTTTCGCTGCCTAGCCGAAGTGACGGGAGAAGTAGAATCTCAATTCGTTGACCATGACCACCCGTTCGTGATAGATTCACGACAAGGAGCACCATCCATGACCATCACATTGTCGGAATCCGTGCGCGTTTTGGCCGAGCGGCAAGCTGGTTTGGCGGGGTACACAGACCTCACCGCCTACTTGGAATGGCTCGTCGAACGGGCGGATGGACACGATGAAACCCGAGTCGAGACACTGGCCGCGTTGCGAGAAGGCCTAGCGGACGCGACCGCAGGACGGACACGACCGGCTCATCAAGTGTTTCAAGACTTGGCAACCAAACATGGAATCCCCCCATCGACACCGGCTGGACGTTCCCGCCTCCGGGTTGCATCCTAGTTCTCACTGCCGGTGCGGATTACGGATCGGCTCTCACCGAAGGCTTATCACCATGCAACAGACCCTTATCCTGCTGAAGCCGGACGCTGTTCAACGTCGGCTCGTCGGCGAAATTACCACGCGGTTCGAGAAGAAAGGGCTTCGCTTGGCGGGCCTGAAATTCGTGCATTGTTCCCGCGAACTCGCAGAGAAACACTACGCCGTCCACAAGGGCAAGCCGTTCTACGAATCCCTGTTGTCCTTCTTGACAAGCGGCCCGACCGTGGCGATGGTGTGGGACGGCCGCGAAGCCGTCGCCGTTTGCCGGAACCTCATGGGCATGACCGACGGCGCGAAATCCGCCCCCGGCACGATCCGCGGTGACTTCGCCATCAGCGTGCAAAACAACCTCGTGCATGGAAGCGACAGCCCCGAAAATGCCAAGCTCGAAATCGTCCTGTGGTTCAAGCCCGAAGAATTGGTCAACTACACGTCCACCGACGGGAATTGGGTCTGCTAGGGATGTGACGACGAGTGGGTGTGGCAATGGTCATAAGTCGTCGTGCTCGGTGGTTGTGGACACAAGTAGACGAACTGTTGATTGCAGTGGATAGACAGGTATACTGGTCACATCACAGTTAGTACGTCGGCGGAGGTTAACCCATGCCTGTTCTGGCTAGTCCCACGGATAAACAGATTGCCCTGAACGCTCTCGACCGCCTGCCTGCGTCGGCCACACTAGATCAAATGAGTGAAGAGCTTGCCTTACTCGCCACGATCCGCCGAGCCGAGGCTGCCGCCGATAGCGGCCGGGTCGTCCCCCACGACGAGGTCGAGCGGAGATCGTCGTGGGGGACTTCCAAAGACGCAACACTTGCTGTCTTGCAGTCGCCAGGATAATATGGATCCAAATCTTCACATTGGTATGGCCGATGCTTCCAACCTATCCCGCAATTCTTCGCAACGGTCACCTCGAATGGGGCAACGAGGGTGGTCCCGTTGTCTCACCGAATCAACCGATTCCCGTCCACGTCACGTTACTTGCTTCTGAAAGCCTTCCGCCCGCTACGGGTCCGGCAATGGCAGCCGCTTTGACGGCCTTTGCCGCCGCTGGTGGTCCGAGTTGCTTTGACGACCCTGTTGAATGGCAACAGAAGTCACGTGCCGATCGCAATCTGCCGGGTCGCGGCGAATGATCCTCGATAGCAACCTGATTATCTATGCTGCCAAACCGGAGTATCCGGGGTTACGCCGTTTGATCGCGGCTCGGTCGCCGGTTGTTTCCGCCGTGAGCAAGGTTGAAGTTCTCGGCTATTACAGACTATGCCAGGACGACCGGCGTCAATTTGAAATGCGTTCATTTGTTGGTGGAACATTTGTCTATCCCTCTTCGTTTTCTACCCCAACGGGGTTGTTCCATTAGCCCAGGGTTGAGGGCCGAAGGTCCGATACCCTGGGAACCAGCACCCAATCCCAACCCACTTCCTCGGTGGTGGAAGCTTCCCAGGGTAATCGTCGCAAAGCCTCCTCAACCCTGGGCTAATTGAACGTCTCCTTCAGAGTCGAAAACCAGTCTTCTGCGAAGTGTACAAATCTTCCACTGACTTTTGTGACACCCACCCACGGCATAAACAGCTCTCGCAGAACGTTCCCGAATGCTTACGCTTGACTTGCAAATCGGCATTTCTCGTCTTCCCACTGGGCCGTTGGTGGGGCTAGAATCTTAGCTCCCCCCTCGCTATTATTCCGCATCCCAACCGCCCACTTGCGAGCCACTCGCCATGAAAGCCCTCATTCTTGTTGCCGATGGTTTTGAAGATTTGACGCTGTTCTTGCCGTGGTATCGTCTTCTTGAAGAAGGCGTCGAGGTTCGTTTGGCCTCGCCGTACCTCCATGCGTTGACCGGCCAACACGGGTACCAAATTGAACCGGATTTTGCGATCCACTCGGTCAGTTCCTCCGAGTTCGATCTGCTGTTGATTCCGGACGGTCGCGGTGTGGAATCGTTGCGGGTTCGGGAAGAAGCGGTCGATATTACCCGGACGTTCATGCAAGAAGGCCGCCCGGTCGCCGCGATCGGGCACGGCCCGCAGTTGCTGATTAGCGCCGGCGCCATTGAAGGGAAACTCGTCACTTGCCACCTCGGCATCCGCGACGATGTCCGGGCCGCAGGGGCGGCGTATCAAGATGACGCCGCGATCGTGGACGGGAATCTGCTAACAGGCCGAGGCGCCGACGACCTGCCCGCGTTCTGTCGCAAGCTCGTCGAGTTGTTGAACGCGACTGCCAAGATCAACTAAGGTTGGGAGTTACGCAGTGCAGTGCAACTGCGTAACTCCCAACTCTGCTGCTTCGCATCTTTCCAAATCGAATTTGGTGAATTCGGTTTTATGAGGCCCAGGATCAATTTTGCCTGTCTTACAAGAACCGTCTTGTTGGAAGAAACACTCCTCACCCCACCCTTTGGGGTCGTTTTTCCGGCTAACCCCCGTCGTGGACCCCGCAGTTTGTTTGCAGCTTGCCCAAGCTACCATTTGTGTCAAGCACAACCGGACTCCTGCCACAGAATAATCGTTAAAGATTGTTCGGAAGTGCCAAGTCCTGTTGACATTGTGATCGCCAATTTCTTAAAGTTCTATAAGCTTAAAGTACAACGACTTGTGTGATGGGATGAATCCATGTGACCCGATGATCCTACCAACAATCCAAGACCGGGATCGAACGGCGACACTCTACCGTTTTGATTCACTGCGATTTGGTTCCCAGCGTTGAAGATAAGTCCGTTAACAGCCTTGAAATGATTTTCAGGGCTTTCCCACGCAAGGATGCTTCTCAAACGTCCGCTCGTCACGATTTTTGTGCCAGAGGGAGCGTCAGTTCATGAGCAAAGCACCCCTGAGCGATCGCACGAAAACAGAACTCTTGGACCTCGCTCGTCGTCGAGGAGTGCCGGGGTGGGAAACCATGAAAAAAGATGAACTCGTTAAGACTTTGAGCGCCCCAACCAAAGGTGCCTCGAAGCCCTCGGTTAAGCCGGCCACGAAAATTCCCGTGAAGCAGCCCGTGAAGGCGACGCCTGTGGCAGCGAAAGCGACTGTCAAGCCACGCATCACGAAGCCGTCACCGGCCAAACCGATTCCGACGAAACCAATCGCTGCCAAAGCCGGCACCAACGGGACCACCAAGCACGCTTTCGGGAATGGCAAGCCGACCCCGGCTCCGAGACTGGCGCCGATCCCGCTTGCCAAAGTAGGGTCGGCGGGCAAAAACGGCCCGTTGAAACCGGAACCGATTGCCGCGAAAGCCGGTTCGTCTTCCAAGCTGGACCCAGTCAAAATACCCCACACGTCCAACATTCGTGTGGAAGCGGCCATCCCCACGGACAAGGATTTGTCGGTCAAGAGTAAGTCCGGCACGCCGATCAAAGATCGGATCGTACTCACCGCACCGGACGCTTATTGGCTCCACGCGATGTGGGAATTGTCGCTGCAATCCATCCAACGGGCCGAGGCCGCACTGGGGCAAGATTGGCACGGCGCCAAGCCGATCATCCGCATCTTTGATGTGACATCAGCGGACACGACCAGCACTTCCGAAGCTCCCGTCCGGGACATCGTGGTGCATGGCGGTTGTAGCCACTGGTACATTGATGTGCCCCAACCACCCCGGTCCTATCGGGCGGACATTGGGTATTTGGCACGCAGCGGTCGGTTCTTCCGCATCAGCAGCTCGAACGTGCTAACCCCACCCAAAGCGGGCAGCAGCGAAGTCCTCGAAGACGGCTTGCCGTCCGGCGAAGGCCGCACCGATCGCGGTTCGTCGTTGCCCGAAGACGACGGCGGCTTGCCGGGCCGTGACCTTCACGACGATGCGTTCCGTCGCCCGCTGAAAGAGAACGCCTTCGGCACCGGCGCCGTGCTACCGGGCAAGCTCAAGAAGTTCTTCTTCGACATCGACGCCGAACTCATCGTCTACGGCAAGACCGACCCGACCGCGACCGTCACCCTACAAAACGAACCCGTGAAGCTCCGCACCGACGGCACCTTCACAATGCGGTTCAGCCTCCCCGACAGCCGCCAAATCATCCCCGCCGTCGCCACCTCGTCGGACGGCATGGAAGAGCAAACCATCGTCCTCGCCGTCGAACGCAACACCAAACGCCTCGACCCGATGATTCACGACTTGTACGGCGAACAATAAGGTGTTGAACGCCGTGACACGACGATCATCTCGGCTTCTGGTTCTGTGAGGTTTGCATCGGTGGCAGGTAGCACCTGGGGTGTCGCTTCGCTCAACCCCAGGCTAATCGCTAGCATCCTTTCAGGATGCCTTGTGATGTTTTTATCCCGAAGGGATCACAGCCATTAGCCTGGGATCGCGGCGGCGACCCCAGGATCTCGTCATCCCATTTTCACCGACTCCAGAGGAGTCGCAGCGTTGCAAATCCCCCTCACAAAAAAAGGAATCATTGGGTGGATACGTGGTTTTGTTGCATCGACACAATTCCGGGTCTGGCAATATTTTCTGGCACTCGTTCTGGAACGGGTTTTCGGCCCTGAAAGGGTCGTTCAATCAGCCCAGGGCCATGCCCTGGGAACTGGCACCCAGGGCATGGCCCTGGGCTAACAGAACGTGCCTTTCAGGCCCGAAAACCATGAGAATTCACCCACCAGAAAAGTTTGCCACACCCTACAATTCCTGTGTTTAACAAAAACCGTTCCGAATCACCCCCTAAAATTCCATCAACAACTTCAACTGCCGATCAGCCTTTCAACACCCGGAGGATTGACGTTGTACATACCATCCGACATTCGCTTTCAGACGACGGGTGTTGACGCCCTTGCCGCAGCGAGCTTCCTGCTTCCGGTTCGGCTGATGATTGACCGACCATCCGCTGAGGCGGCGCTCACCGAAGCGAGGCGGTTAACCGAGTTGCTCCGGTCATCCGTCGTAGGACTCGAACTACCGGGGGGCAGGCTGGATTTGGTCGAACCGGCTGGCCGTTCCGAGGTTGTCATGGAAGTCCGGCCCAAAGGCGAATTGAGGCTTCAGTTAACGCTCTGCGTATCGGTCACCCCGACCCCGCACGGCGACTTCTGGAGCCGCGTGGCGACCGTGTTGCGGGTTACAGACTTCGTGGAGCGATTCTCCGGGCAATCCCTTGGCAAAGGGATCGAAGTCGATGCGGGGCGGATCGAGTTAGTCGCACCAGAGCCGGCGAAGACCAATTAACAGGGGTTGATTTGGTATGGATCGTCGTCACTTCTTTCGGTCCGAGCCACTGGCGGGGATGCTGTTGCCGGACGTGCCGGTGGTGGCGGGGCCGGGTGACCTGTCGTTGATTCGGGTTTCGCGGCGGGCGATGGCGACGACGTTTGAAATTGCGTTGCCGTTTGGGACGCCGAACGCGATGGAAGCAGCGGAAGAGGCTCTTGAGTTGATTGACGAACTCGAAGACCAACTCACGGTGTATCGGGATTCCAGCGAAGTTTCGCAATTGAACAGGATGGCTGCGGCGGGGCCGGTAATCGTGGAACAGAAGTTGTTCGACTTACTGAACCTGGCTGCGACGTTGACCAACGACACACAAGGCGCTTTTGACATCGCCACCGGGTCGTTGATTCGCGCGTGGGGGTTCTATAAACGGGAGGGCCGCTTACCCCCGCCGGCGGAACTCCAGGCGGCGCGGGACAATTCCGGGATGCGGCATGTGATCCTGAACGCGGAGATGCGGTCCGTGAAGTATCGGCGGGCGGGGTTGGAGATCAACCTCGGCGGCATCGGCAAGGGCTATGCACTGGATCGCGCGGCGGAGATGTTGCAAGCGAAGTGGGGAATCCGGTCCGCGTTGTTGCACGGCGGCGGCAGTAGCGTGCGGGCAATTGGCACACCGCCGGGGCAACCGCGTGGCTGGCCGATTGCGGTTCAGCACCCGACGGACCGCACGAAAACCCTTGGCACGGTCTGGCTGAACAACGAAGCGTTGGGAACGTCCGCTGCCACGTTTCAGTTCTTTGAGTACAACAATCGGAAGTACGGCCACTTGCTCGATCCGCGAACGGGATGGCCTGCCGATGGAACGCAAAGTGCCAGCGTGATCGCCCCGAATGCCGCGACGGCAGACGCACTTTCGACGGCGTTTTTCGTGTTGGGCGAAACCGCCGCGAAGGCGTACTGCCAACCCCGCCCGGAACTCGGCGTGTTGATCCTTCCCGGCGAACCGGCTGCGTAAGCTGCCGGGTGGCTAGCCACAAGCGACGGGGTGGTATCTGAACAACGATCACCGGCTTACACTGCCTGACCACCCGGCAGCTTACGCAGCCGGTTCGCCGGGAATCGTGGAACTGATTTTTCACCCGATAACCTCTCAGCCAAAAACCAGATATGGACCTTCCGATTCCGCCCAATGTGATTTACGCCGGTCTGGGTGGGTGCGTGTTGGCACTCATCGTGGCGACCATTCAGCAAAAGTGGCAAGTGCGGGTGTTCTTCATCCTTACGTTGCGGCTGGCCATCGGCTGGCACTTCGCGTTTGAAGGCATGAATAAAATCCATTCGCACATGGTCGGGATCACGGAGACGAGCCGTCCGTTTTCGTCCGAGCCGTACTTCCGCGAGTCCGAAGGGCCGATCGCTGATTTGTTGCGAGAGAAGTACCTCGACGACCCCGAAGCCAAGATGCTCTCCCTAGTGCAACCGGCCACGAAGCTAGCGACCGTGGGCGACTTCCTCGGCAGCAGTGCGGAAGCAGAACTGACCAAAGACTTCACGCAGAATATCGAAGCCTCCAACCTCGGGCGAATCTACGCCGGGGCCGCTCCGAAGGACATGAAAGATACGGCAGAGTTCTTCGCCAAAGCCGTGGTGAAGCTGCCGCTGAGTGGGCCGGGCGGCCGCTTCCTCGGCGAATACCCGGTGAAATCGGGCGTCGGTGAACTCATCAAGAAACAGGCCATCGCCAACTTGCCCCCGGAAGCGGCCAAACAACTGGCCGTGCTGAACACCTTCCAAGTCAGCGCCGCAGCATCGGCGGGCAAGAAGCCGGTCACCCAAGCCGACCTGGATGAGAAAGTGAAGGACTTAAAGGTGGCCTACGGTCGTTGGGCGCTGGGGCTGGACGCGAAAGACGTGAAGAAAAAGTACGTCTCCGGGGATGTGGCCCAGACGGTCCCGACGCGGTTGACGGACTACGAGAATCGCAAGAAAGACCTGAACGAATTGAAGGCACGCCGCGAAGTCGATCTGGGCCGCAAGACGCTGTTCGACAAAATCGCCCTCACCAAAGCCGACATGCTCGCCGTTCGCACCGAGTTGGTCAAAGACGCCGAGTCGATGATTGCTGATGCGAAAACCGACGTGGCCAAGCTTGCCGGTGCGGACCTTCCAAAAGACCCGGACGCCGCACCGAAGCCGATCGAAGCCCTCGACCAGCAAACGATGTGGATCCTCACGGGCCTTGGCGTGTGCCTCATCATTGGCCTCGGCACCCGCTTGGCCGCAGTGGTCGGGGCGGGGTTCCTGGTGATGACCTACCTGACGTACCCGCCATTCCCGTGGTTGCCGAACCCGCCCGGCACCGAAGGCAACCCCGTCTTCGTCAACAAGAACGCCATCGAAGCACTAGCATTACTGGTGATCGCGTCGATGCCGACGGGCCGGTGGCTGGGGGTGGATGCGATCATTTATTACATCTTGAATCGGATTGTGTTTGGCGCGAACAATAACACTGGGTCAAAAGCCCACGGACGATCGTCCGTGGGCTTTCCCCGTAACAATTGAATAGACCCGATTACCCGATACCCGATTACCCGATCCTGGAGTTCCTCTCATGGCTCTCGACCTCACGGCTGAACAGAAAGAGTACGGCAAGAAAAACTACGAAGCCGTCAGTAGCCAAATCGACCGGCGGACGTTCCTCGGGGCGGCGGCGGGTGCGGCGGCGGCGGTCCCGTTGTCGGCGGCGGTGTACTTCGGGTACTCCAGCCTCGACGGGAAGCCGGTGAAGGCGGCGCTCATCGGGTGCGGGGACGAAGGCGGCGTGCTGTTGGGCGAGCACAACCCGCAGTTCATCGAGTTCGTCGCCGCGTGCGACATCCGCCCGTTCAACAAAAACCGCATCATCGAAGGCGACCCGAAGGTCGCGCTCCGCAAGGGGTTCAAGAAAATCTACGGCACGAACTACGCGGAAAACGTCCGCGACAAGCACTTCTACGAAGACTACAAGGAGATGCTGGACCGGGAGAAGGATATCGAAGCCGTCGTGATCGCGCTGCCGCTGCACCTGCACGCCCCGGTTGCGATCGAGTGCATGAACCGCGGCAAGCACGTGCTGTGCGAAAAGCTGATGGCGTGGTCGGTTACGGAATGCAAGGAGATGATCGCGGCGGCGAAGAAGAACAACGTCATCCTGTCGATCGGCCACCAGCGCCATTACAGCATGTTGTACGCGCACTCCCTGGAAGTCGTGAACTCCGGCGTCATCGGGGACATCCGCCACATTCGCGCGTTGTGGCACCGCAACAACTCGTGGCCCGCCGTCCCCGAAGCGAACTGGGCCAAGGAACCGGATGTCATTCAGCCAACCCTGCGCGACGGCTGGTATATCACCGGCGATATCGCCACGCT
>JANLRE010000419.1:0-5140 GCA_031368205.1 Fimbriiglobus sp.
GCCACAAACCGAAGCCCGATGTCGATGCGAAACTGGCTGCACTGGGTATCGACGGCACCGTGCGCTCCGAGGTGCTGGACATCGAGCAACACCTGCGGTTGTGTGCGGCGTGTGGGGATTAGAAAAGCAGAAAGCCCATGAACAAAGAAAATCCATGAACAAAGAAAGCCCATGAACGATCGTTCATGGGCTTTCTGCTTTTGACTTTGCACAAAAACCTAGCGGCTCACGACGGTCAAATTCTTCGCGTCGTAAGATCCCACGGTGACTGTCGAGTTGCGTTCCGCGCGGCCGTTGCCGTTGCCGAGGTACACGAGCCATTCACCGGCGGGGAGTTTCACGTCGAACGTGCCGAATTCGTCGGCTGTGACAAATTCGCGGACGGCGTAGTCGGACTTGCTGACGAACACGAGCTTCGCCCCGGCGTTCGGTGTGGCACGATCGCTTTGAACCACTTCGCCACGCACAATCGCACTGCTGGACGTGGTGCGGGCGTTCACCTTCCCAGTGTACGGTTGCGTCGTGGTGCTTTTCGCGGGCCGTTGCATCGAGTTGCTAATCGTCGGCATGGATTGTGGTGGAATTCTCTGGTCTTGCATCACAGATGGTGGACTACTGGGCATCACTTCCACGCGGGGTGGGGCGCTGCTGCTCGTGGGTGGCAGACCGCAGTTATCGCAATCGTAACTGTAGCTCTTAGTAGTCGGGCCGATGATTGTTGTGACCGGGGTCTTCTCGCACACTTTGCGTTGCACTTCGGTCGGCACCATCTTCATGCGCTCGACGTACTTCATGACTGTGTTGCACGATTCTTTGCGGACATAACTGGTCCGCGGAACGCTGATGTCTTCGGAACAGCCCGTTGCGGAGTTGTAATAGCTGCGTTGGGTGTAGGTCGTGACCGGATCCCAATAGTAGCTCTTCACTTGAACAGAAACTTCTTCCCGAACGACCGTCGGCTTCATCACGGTAATGGTTTCGACACCACAGCGTTCGACGATTTCGGTCTTGGCACTAGAGTGCTGCACCGGGGGCGAGTAGGAAGTTCGTGCCCGTGGGCGGCAATCCCAACAGGCGACTTGGAAGACGTTGTCCCAACCAGCATGCGCGATGTCAGCGGTTGTCAGCAGTGCAACAGCCGCAAGTGCGGGGGCGACGAATCGAAAGGGGGTCATCATGGTGTGTTCTCCGGACGGTGGCAACAGCCGTTACGATTGTGAGCAGTGCCCGTGGTATCAGGCGGTAACCCACTCTATACGTGCTGTTACTTTAGATTAAATTTAACGCGGCGGGGTTCAAATGGTTTTTTCGTCGGAGAAACAGGAATTGCATATCGCCGTCGTTAGATGCGGCAAGGTCAGCGTATCTATCAGTCTTTCACCAAACCGCGCAGCTTGTGAAATGTGACAATATGGTTTTTGGCGATTTGTAGGTCGCGGTCGAGGAGGCTTGGCGACGAGGCCCGACATGCGGTTGCCATCGAAAAAACGGCTGATTTCTATCAACTGACTGTCGCATGTCGGGCCTCGCCAAGCCTCGACCACGACCTACAAAACCGCGTCGTCCAAATCACCTCAGCACCCGAAAGTACCGAGGTTTCGTTATTACGGCATTGTCCAACTTTACGCGGCGGCTTTTAGGGCGGCGAGGGCGGCATCGTAGTTGGGGTGGTTGGTCACTTCAGGAACGTATTCGGCGAACGTGATGGTGCCGGTTTTATCGACGACGAACACAGACCGGGCTAGCAGTGGCAACGGTAGCCCTTCGATCAGCACGCCGAAGTTTTCGCCGAAGCTGTGGTTGTGAACGTCCGACAGCGTTTGCATGTTCTGGATGTTTTCCGCGCCACAGAATCGCTTCTGGGCGAACGGCATATCCAGACTGACGGTGTAACAAGCCACCTTGTCACCGAGTCCCGCGATGCCGTCTTCAAACTTCTTCGTCTGGAGGCTACACACTGCGGTATCCAGTGATGGCACCACGCTAAACAGCCGGGCTTTCGCCCCGGTATCCGCGAGTGAGACGGGAGCCAAACCGTTGTTCAGGCATTTGAAATCAGGGGCTTTGTCGCCCGCTTTGAGAAGGGGACCGACCAAAGTCACTGGCCCACCTTTGAACGTGACCGCACCTGCACGCTTTTCCATGTCAACTCCTTGAACTGTCTCAGTTCGGGGTTCAATTCGGACTAAAATCGGGGGGGAACTTACGAGGTGATTGTATGACGCCGTCCGATGATGTCTCGGATTCCGGCAAGCGAAGTGCAGTCGTCAAAATCTCCGCCCGGCTGTGAGCATGGGGTTCGGCCAGTAGAAGCTGTTTCAGTTCGAGTTCGATCGGCAGTGCGTAGGAAAGCATGTCGCAAAGCGGCCCCAAAGGCGTTTCGCCGTGGAACAAATCGTGGAGGTGGGCGTAGGCTAGTCCGGTCGGGTCGAAGCGCGACAACACGACGGAGGCTAACTGCCGGCGTAGCGCCATCAATTGCTGAATGTCGGCGCTGACGACATCAGGAATGGGTTCGGCGCGGGCAACCCGGTACAGCTTGTCCGAACTTATTTCTTCAACGATTCGCACCCGCGCGATACCCCGCAACCGCATGTTGTACCGGCCGTCGGGCATCAACTCGTGGCCCGTGATCCGACCCAGGCACGCCACGGTTTCGATCTCGGGGCTGGCGTCGTAGTCGTTTTCCCAGTCGCCCCGTAACAGCACGATCGCAATGAGTTGATCGTCCGCGATTGCGTCGGCGGCCATCTGGCGGTAGCGGGACTCGAAGATATGTAGCCCTTGAACGACGTGCGGAAAGAAAACGAGGTTCGGCATCGGGAATAGCCGCGCCGTACCTTCAAACCGTGCAAGTGCCGCTTGGTCGTCGGTCATCAGTCAACTCGGGTGGTGAGAGACGAAATCAATGTTCCGGGCTTGTTCAGCCAATTTTAATGGGCATTATCAGCTACCATATCGTAGAGAAGTTGGAGCCAGCAAATCAAGGATTTGTACCGCAACGTATTCTCCGAACACCCCGCAGCGGTTAGTGTAAGAACAACCGTGCAGCAGCGCGGGCTTGCGGTTCGGCCCTGGAGTCACCCATGTTGTTCTCGTCGAAAGTCGCAATTCCCGCGTTGGTGCAATGGTGTCGGGCGCTGCGTCATGGCGTGGACATCGGCTTGGCGCCCGGCAAAATCTTCCGTCAGCAAGCGAAGTCCGGACCGTTGAAAGCACGGGACTTGGCCAAGACACTTTCGGACCGACTGCAAAAGGGTGATTCACTCGAAGAAGCCCTGAAGCCGGATCAGAAACGGTTCCCGTTGTTGTTCGTTGAGTTGATTACCATCGGCGAAAAAACCGGACGGCTCACGGAAACGTTCGAGGTGCTCGAAGAGTATTTTGAAACGGTCGTCACCAGCCGTAAGCAGTTTTTCCAGGCGTTGATCTGGCCGATCCTCATGTACATTTCGTCCATATTTATCATCGCCGCGATGCTGCTGATTCTGGGCCTCATCGCACCCGCCGACGGCAAAGGGTTTGACGTTCTCGGCCTGGGCTTACTTGGGCCGAAAGGGGCGATGGTCTTCTTGACCGTAGCCGGGATGTTCACGGCGGCAGTAGTCTTCACGTTTTTCTACGTCCGCGAAAATGACACGATTCGCTCGAAGTTTGAGTCCACGGCGTTGAACATCCCCGGTCTCGCAAGTTGCTTCCGGGCGTTCGCATTACAACGGTTTTCGCTGGGGATGCAAATGACCAGCGAAGCCGGGATGAAAGCCGACAAGGCGTTGCACCTTAGCTTCCGGGCCACAGCAAACGAGGCGTATCGCAAACACGCCGACCGGGCGGCGAAGAGTGCGCGAGGCGGCGAAGAAATCACCCCGACGCTGTCCGAATGTGGCACGAAGTTATTTCCGGAAGAGTACATCGACGCGGTTCAAGTGGGCGAAGTCACGGGGCGACTTCCCGATGTCATGCGCCGGCAAGCCATTCAATACCGCGACGAAGCCGCCCGGCAACTCAAAGTCCTCACAATGATCGCCGGCGGCCTCGTGTACGGCATGGTCGGGTTGATGATTATCGTCGTCATCATCCGCATCGTCATGTCGATCGGCGGCGTCTACCAAGACGCCATGAAAGGGCTGTGACGGGTAGAGTGTGTGCGGGTAGAGAGTGTGAGAGTGGAGCGTTTCAAACAAATCCGCTGATCTCACTCTCTACGCTCACACACGAACACTCTGGCACTCGGTTTTCGCCTACCGTGTTTGAACCACGACCGGCTCTAGCACGGCCACGTCGCACAGACCCCAAGGGCTACTTCCGAGGAGCTTGTCGAGTAACGCACCCTTGGTGTCTTTGCGCCGGAAGCTCACGTGTTCGGTCACTTGTAGGGCTGGTGGGAGGGCGTCGCGGAACGTCTCGTAGGAATGGTTGTGGGTGAACAGCACCACGGTCTTGGGGCGGAAGTGGCAATCGCAGATGAACTGATTCACGTCCTTCGAGCGGACCTTTTGCAAGTCGCTGCGGTCGTTGTAGAACGCGACGGAGTCCAAGTTTCGCGGGTACGTTACGACCACGGTGTTCGGGTCGTTGACAAATTTTGTCACCAACTCCGGTCGGCCCATTGGTGACCGTTCCTTCGCGTACCACGGCACGACGACGAAGTTCATTACGCCAATTAACCCGACGAAGCCGGTGAACAGCAGCTTGGTGAATACGGAAGTATTCCACCGCGTGCGAGCGATGAATTCCCCGAGTGCCAAACACAACGGTGGGAACGCCGGAAGGATGTAGGTCGGGAGTTTGCTGCCCGCACAGGAGAAAAAGAACACGCACCACAACCCACTCAACAACCAAAACCCGCCAGCCGCCGACCGTGCCGACGGGCCATTCCCATCCGTAATCAGCAGGTTTCGCAAATACAGTCCGCCGACGATGACCCCTGGCAAAAAGCCGCCCAGCAAAATGGGGACGTAGTACCAGATTGGTTGCAGGTGGTCGAACGGTTGCAGGAACCGCATGACGTTGTGTTCCCAAAAAAAGTACCTCAAGAACTCCGGCTGCTTGGTGTAAATCCCGAGGTACCACGGCAAATTCACGCCCAACACGATCGCCGCGAACAACAGGATTTTGCCAAAGCTGACGCGGGCCGTTC
>JANLRE010000420.1:0-1076 GCA_031368205.1 Fimbriiglobus sp.
GACATCAACACCCGCATTGCCTAAATAGAGACATCGTCCAATGAAACCAATCGAATAGGAACCAATCATGGCAGAGCGGATCGTGATGCGGACCGGGGAAGCGCTGGTCGAAGGGGACAAGGATTACCTGTGTGCGGAACCGGAAGTGGTGATCGGGGAACTCGACGGGCCGGTCGGGTATGCGTTAGCCAACCTGATCGGGGATCAGGTTAAAGGGCACACTCGCGTGTTTGCGATCTTGAATAGCGACGTGCAAATCCGCCCCGCAACGGTGATGGTCTCGAAAGTTACGGTGAAGAGTTCGCGGTACACCGGCATTTTGATGGGCACCGTTCAAGCCGGCATTGCGAACGGCGTGTTGGATGCGGTGCGGGCCGGTGATTTACCGAAGGACAAAGTCAATGACCTGGGCATCATCTATTCCGTCTGGCTCGATCCGAGTATTTTGGACGTGCCCGAAGGTGAAGTCGATCACGCGGCCCTCTTCGCAGTCCACCGCGAAGCCACTGCCAAAGCCATCCGGAAGGCGATGCGCCACGAACCGACCATTGATTGGCTCCTCGACAACCAGGACAAAGTGACGCACTACTTCCATCAACTCGGGCTGGATGGCAAGCTGTAGGCCGTCCGTTACACATTGACGGGAGTTAGGGATGCCGCCGGGTACAACTCAATTTAGTTTCCCTTGTGGTGGAATTGTGCGATAGTGGTTTTGGCCCACCCCTTCCGGAGAATGGTTATGACACCTCGATCTCGCCGTGAATTCCTTTCTGATGTTGGCTGTGGCATGTTGGTCGCTGGCGTTGGCTCCAGCGTTGCCTTCGACCTTGGCCTCGCCAATGCTTATGCCGAAGATGTACCGCGATTGACGTTCGATAAGCTCGAACCGCTCGTGAGCTTGATGCAAGACACGCCGATTGAGAAACTCCTGCCCGCACTGGTAGCACGAGTAACCGAAGGCGTCGAACTTCGCACGCTGGTTGCTGCCGGGGCGTTGGCGAATGCCCGGACCTTCGGCGGGCAGGATTACACCGGCTACCACGCATTCATGGCGCTGCCACCAGCACTGGAGATGG
>JANLRE010000457.1:0-1463 GCA_031368205.1 Fimbriiglobus sp.
GGTCTTTCTTTTCCAGACGGTACCGCGTGATCAGTTGCTTGTCTTCGACCCACGACCGTTTGCTGGAAAAATCCGAGTAGCCTTCGGTGAAGTACCCGACGCGGCGGTCGTAATAACGGCCCTTCATCGGCTCATCCGGCAGCATGTACAGGCTGTAGTGGATCAGTGTCGTTCGCGTGCTACTACCACCACCACCGAGAACCGGGCCGTTTGGTCCGAATACCAGCCCGCCGCCGCCGCCCCGGAGCGTGAGTTGGGCACGCACTTCGATGTTCAACGGGAACGCCTTCACGTCCGTGAGGAACGATTTTTCGCTGTCAATGCTGCCGCCGCGACGGGCGCCGATGTCGAGCGTGTCGTTCATAAACACTTGGCTGACGGAGATCACCGCCGAGCGGTCTTTGCCTTCACATTCAACAGGAAAACTCGCAATGATCGGCTCGACGTAGGACGCCTCGACCGCCGCCTGAGTGTCGGTCCCGGACCGCTTGTCGAACCCGGCTTCGATCACGAAGATCTTGTTTTCCTTGCGTTCAAAGCGAACGAATTTCGTGCCGAGTGCGGCCCCGTTGTAGCTGGACCCGCCGGAGCCTTTCGCCACTTCCGCCCGGAACATCATCAGCTTGTTGAGCTTGTCGGCGGGAATCTCGAACAAGACCCGCTCGTCGAACTTGTGAACCGCAAACACGCCGGGCGTGGTTTTGAAATCTTTCGTGATGACATCATCATACTTCTTCAACGCGCCCGCTTTCGGCGGGGTGAACTTACTACCTGGGGCAACGGACGTGCCGGACTTCGCGTCTTCCTTTTTCGGTTCTTCTTTCTTCGGTTCGTCCTTCGGCTTGGGTTCTTCCTTCGGCTTCTTCGGCTCCTCTTTGGGCTTCTTGGGTTCTTCCTTCTTGGGGGGTTCCTGGGTGGGGACAGGTCGTGGGGTGGGCAGGTCTTCCTGGGCATGTGTCCCGGATATTCCGGTCAACCCAATCAGCCCGGCTAAGAGTAACAGGCGTGGCAGCATGGAGGTGATTACCTACTACGGTGTGAAATCAGGAAGCCTAGGTATTGTGTATAAGCGGTGAAGGTGGATCTTGCCAATCGGAACATCCCAACTTCGCTCGGATTTTTTACCCAAACCATCGCAACGGGTGGATCAGAGCAACCGTTACGATTCGGAGAGTTTAACGGAGGCGGGTGGCGAGAAACCGGCGGCGAATCGGGAAATGGTTTGAAATGCCGATTTGAGTCGGTTTTCAACCCCGTTGGGGTTGAAAACCATGAAACGAGCGGAACGATTCTCCTACCGCATGTCTGTTTCCCCGTTTGCAAATTCGGGTACTCTTTTGCCATCCTGCTGAAAAATGGGTATCGTTTGCTCTCGAATGGCTCATTAGTGTTAGCCAATCCATCACGCGGGGAGGGGATCGAAATGGGACCGTTTGAGATCGTACTGGCTGTTGTGGCCGTTG
>JANLRE010000734.1:0-2102 GCA_031368205.1 Fimbriiglobus sp.
GCAAGGACATCGGTTACGGTCGTGGGGAACGTGGGCAGCGGCAAATGGACGGTTGCGGAGAGGACTTGAAACGCGGGTGGTTCGATGCCGTAAAAGTCGCGGATGATGGTGTCCGTCACCTCGTCGTACTTGCCGCCACCGATGCCGTGAATGAAGAAGTCGCCGAGAAACAAGCGGGCACAAAGTGTGAGGGTCAACGCACGCGGGCGAAGCTCGGGGGTGTCGTGTCCGGTTGTGAAAAACTTCGTTCGCCCCGCGTCCGTAATTCGCCAGAACGGCGTTTCGCCCGGTTCCAAGTCCGGCGCCGGGTGGTTCTTGCTATGGATTTGGTTCGCACTACGGTACTGATGAAGCGCGTCGTTGTAAATGGCAGTGAATCGTGGCAAGTCTCGAACGATCTGCTCCACGAATTGCTGAAACGCAACCGTCTTCGAGAGGTGACTGACCGGCAACTCCAGATTATGGCAACCCCACTCTCTCTCCTTGGCTCGTCGCACGGAAGCAAAGCGTTCGCCAATCGTCGGTGCGGGATGATCCAGCACTTGCCGCCAAACCTCAGGCAACATCGGGGTGTACCCCCAATTCTGCCAGTGGGACGCAGCCCGTTCCGCGAAGCCCTCGAAGAGTGCATGGTCTTCCACGCCACGCACTTCGTAGGGTTGCTCGACCCGGTTCGTGTCGAACGGCACCGTTTCCAGCCGCACCGATCGCGGTTCACGACGATCCCACGAGGGGAACTTCAATGCGGTGGTTTTCAGCGTGTCGTTATCGACGATGAGGTTCAGTGAGTGGCCACCGACTTTTCGGGCCAAGCCGTGCAGGGCAAAGTTCTTCGCCCAGACGCCGGGGTGGAAAAGTTCCGGCTGGTGCCCGGCCAACAACAGTGGTGAATTGAAATCAAGCCCACCGACGCCAGAAAGCCCACCAATGATCATTGGTGGGCTTTCACTACCCTTCTCGGTGTACTGCCGCGCAAGTTCTAGCACTTCCTGCCGCGCCGCTACCCGCAATTCACCAAACTTTGCCAACACCGTCCGGTTCGCAGCAACCAGTGCCGGCACATCACCCAGGGATGGTTCGGCAAGTACGGCCCCGTGCTCCACTGGGGCTTGGTAGCGTCGGGACGCTGGCGGCATTACCGCGACTCCCGACACATCGCTTCGTCGCGGCCCGCCGTCGCAAACTCCGTTTCGGCTTGGCTGAGGATGCTCCGGTAATACGCCAATCGCTGCGTCGGGTCGTTCAACATGCCACCGAACGCGCGGCTGGGGTCAAGGTACAGCCGCGGCACGCCGACTTCTTTCACCCGTAGCCCCAACCGCGACGCTTGTACCCAGAGTTGCAGCGGCATCCCCCAGCCGGTTTCCGTGATGCGGAGCTTTGCCAATGCGTCCACGCGATACGCCTTGAAGCCACAAAACGCATCGGTGATGGTCAGCCCGTACTGCTCGTTGATTTCATTCGTGATGGTCGCGTTGATGGAACGGCGGTCGTTCGGTGCGGGGGTGTCCTGGCGGAAGTCACGCAGGTACCGACTACCCGAAACAATGTCCACATCGTGCAGCGCTTCCAACAAAACCGGGATGCGTGACGGCTCGTGTTGGCCGTCGCAATCCATCGTCACCAGGGTTTCGTAGCCGTGTTGCACGGCAAACTGAAACGCCGTCGCAATCGCAGCACCATAGCCACGGTTCGGGGTGTGCGTTTGCCGGAACAACCCCGGTTCGGTGTCGAGTATCGCCGAGGTTCCGTCGGTGGAACCGTCGTCCACCACGAGAATATCCTGGCTGAACCGTCGCACCGCGTGCAGCACTTCTTGCACGTGCTTGGCTTCGTTGTAGATCGGGATCGCCGTGAGCCAGCGTGTCGTATCCATGCCAGCCGCCTTTTGATGACGGGTGAAAATTCGATGAAACTGAACCATTGTAGGCGTCGTCCAGGAGAAACGACAAATGGTTCTGATAGTGACTGAGACAGCATACCGATGTGGCTTCGCAAAGCTTACAAAATGTCCGAAAAGGCAACCCCACCCCCTGGCCCCCTCCCCGCAGACGGGGAGGGAGGAAGATTCTTCTCTCCCCCCGTCTGCGGGGGGATTAAGG
>JANLRE010000507.1:0-5705 GCA_031368205.1 Fimbriiglobus sp.
CTCTGCGCCTCTGCGTGAGACTCTTGTGGCTTATCTTAATCTCTGTGCGATGGCGTCCGGGTCGTACACGCAGCCGCCCCAGACGCCGCCGCTGGCGTGTTGGAGCATTGCCCACAAGCGGGTGTCGGCGGGGAGTTGCGGGTCGGGGGCGAGGTCGTCGCGGCAGGGGCGGGTTTGCAATTGCGCGGTGCCCCATTCCACGCCGTGAACGCCGCTGGCATCACCAACCAAGTTGATGCTGCCTTCGAGCTTGATGCGGTCGATCGTGATTTGAATCTGGTCGCCGTCGCGGAGCTTGCCAATCGGCCCACCGGCCAGGGCTTCCGGGGTGATGTGCCCGACGCAGGCGCCGGTACTCACGCCGCTAAACCGGGCGTCGGTCAGCACTGCGACTTGCTTGCCCCACTTCAGAAACTTCAACGCCGACGTGACCTGGTACGTCTCTTCCATCCCGGACCCCATCGGGCCACGGCAACAGAGAACGAGAACGTCACCGGGCACCACGGGCTTACTACCCTGCCCCTTCAATGCCGCAATCGCCGCTTTCTCCGTGGTGAAGACTTTCGCCGGGCCGAGTTTGCGGTACACCCCGTCGGCATCGACGACGGAGGGATCAATCGCCGTCGATTTAATCACCGCCCCTTCGGGACAAATGTTGCCGTGCGGGAACGTGACGGTGCTGGTCAGCCCGCGTTTCTTGGCGGCGTCGGGCGACATGATGACCGTGTCCGGGTCAACCCGATCGCGGGTTTCAAGCAGGTTCCGCAACCGTTTGCGACGGTCCGACGTCACCCACCAATCGAGCGTTTTACCGAGCGTGTCGCCGGTTACGGTGATCGCGTCGAGTTTCAACAAACCGAGTTCGCGCAAGTGCAGCATCACTTCCGGCACGCCGCCGGCGAGGAACACGCGGATGGTCGGGTGCCCGATCGGGCCGTTCGGCAACGCATCCACCAACCGTGGCACACTGCGGTTGAAGTGGTTCCAATCTTCGACCGTCGGGCGTTTGACACCCGCATGGAAGGCAATCGCCGGGATGTGCAACAGCAAGTTCGTGCTGCCCCCGAATGCAGCAAACACGGCGAGAGCGTTTTGAAACGCCGCATCGGTGAGGATGTGTTTAGTGTGGATGCCGGACTTTTGCAGGTTCACCAGCGCACGGGAAGACCGGCGGGCCATGTCCAACCAAATCGGTTGGCCGGACGGCGACAACGCGGAGTGAGGCAACGCTAACCCGAGTGCTTCCCCGATGACTTGCGACGTGGCCGCCGTGCCAAGGAACTGGCACCCGCCGCCGGGGGACGCACACGCATGGCACCCGGCTTCGGCGGCTTGTTCCAACGTGATGTCGCCGTTGGCGAAGCGGGCGCCGATTGTCTGCACCTTGCCAGTGTCTTCCTCGCCGACTTCCCCGGCGAGCATCACGCCACCGGGGACGAGAACCGTCGGGTAATCGTGTTGAGACGCCAACGCCATCATCATCGCTGGCAACCCCTTGTCGCACGTCGCCACACCCATCACGCCGGATCGTGTCGGAAGGGAGCGCATCAATCGGCGCATCACCATGCTGGAATCGTTCCGGAACGGCAGGCTGTCGTACATGCCTGGCGTGCCTTGGGTGCGGCCGTCACACGGGTCGGTCACCGCCCCGGCGAACGGGATGCAGCGTAACTTTTGCAACTCGTCCGCAGCCGCTTTGACCAGCAAGCCGACTTCCCAATGCCCGCTGTGAAACCCGAGCGCGATCGGCGAACCGTCCTCCGCCCGGATGCCGCCGTGCGTGGACAGAATCAAAAATTCCTTGCGGCCCAACAGCGACGGGTTCAGCCCCATGCCCACGTTCTGCGACCAGCCGAACAGATCCCCACTCGGCGCGTGCGCCAACAACTCCGGCGTCAGTGGCAGTTGCCCCGCCGGGCCGCGTTGCGTGGAAATGAGTTCGTAAACGGCGTCATCCAGAGTTTCGACAAGTGCGGTGAACGGTGTGGACATGAGGCTTCCAATAATCCTGTTGATAACACGCTATCCCAAACGATGTCCCGCCGATCCATCACAGGTCGGGGAATTTCCCGGCGACGATGTCCTTTTCCCACTGCTCTTGGAGGGGCCAGCGGACGGCACAGGTGCCGAAGTCGGCCATGTATTGGTACTGCGTGAGGCGGTCGATTGCGGGCTGAATGATCGCGGCCTCTTTGCGGAACGCGGGGCCGTGGCTGGGTAGCAAAAACTCGGCGTCGTCCGCCAGGATTCGCTTCAACGACGTGAGGTAGTGCGGGATGCTCGAGCCGTGGTGGGCATCAATGACGCCGACGCAGGTGTCCTTGTAAATGTTGTCGCCGCTGAACAGCAAGTTGCCGAGTTTGAAGCTGAGTTGCCCCGGCGTGTGCCCCGGCGTGTGCCACACTTGCAACTTCAGTTTGCCCACCGAAATCACGTCGCCTTCGTTCAACAACACGTCGATTTTGCACGGCGGCATCGGGATGCTAAAGCCTTGTGCCGAGATGACGGCGTAGGTTTCGATCAGCTCGCCCACTTCCAGTAGCCGCGCCGCATTCGCGTGCGCCGCCGTCTTGGTCTTCAACCGCTCGCGGACTTGGTTGAGGGCCTGCACGTGGTCCGCGTCGGCATGGGTGGCGATCACCATCTTGCACTTCGACAGCGGGAAATCGAGTTGCCGGATCAAGTCGATGACTTCGTCCACCGTCTCTTCTTGGCCAATGTCCAGCAGCACAAACTCCGTCCCGCCGTCAATGAGGTACAGGTTCACCCCTAACGGTCGTCCCGCTTGCAGATTGAGTTCGATCACGTTGGGAAACAGATACTTCCGCTGATTCTTCATGCAACAAGCCCCCACTTGGAACCGTCATCTTAGCTTGTCGTGTCAATTTGAGAAAGGAGACAACCGTGAGGGTGCGTAATCTAACTCCGAGTGCACAAATCCGGAATCGGTATTTGTCCCGCCCTTCACACATCCTTCCCGGAATCCACACACTTGGGTATTACAACAGCAACGCCGTAAACGAGCGGCGGATCATGACCGAACGGAGCGCCGTCCTGTGTCCCGACTGTATTCGGACATTTTCACTAATCGTGCGTCATCCGGGATGGCGTCGGCAGACTTGTCGGCTTCGTTGCCCAAGTTCGATATGCAGACGGTCAACTTCTGGTACCCTGGCAAGCAAGCCCTCTTCGACGTGACGCTGACGATCCCCGAACGGGCCGTCGTGGCGTTCATCGGCCCGAGTGGGTGCGGCAAATCGACGCTGCTGCGGTTGCTCAACCGGATGAACGACTTGATTGATGGCACCCGGCACACGGGCCACATCACCCTCGACGGCAAGGACATTTACTCGCCCGAAGTGGACCTCGTGGAACTTCGGCGACGGGTCGGGATGGTGTTTCAAAAGTCGAACCCGTTCCCGAAGTCGATCTACGACAACGTGGCGTTCGGGCCGCGTGTCGCCGGGCAAAAGGAACTGGCGAGGATTGATTACTTGGTCGAACGGTGTTTGAAACAGGCCGCACTTTGGAACGAAGTCAAAGATCGCCTTCAGACTTCAGCGCTCGCCCTGTCCGGTGGCCAACAACAGCGGCTCTGCATTGCCCGCGCCTTGGCAACCGATCCCGAAGTGTTGCTGATGGACGAACCCGCCAGCGCGCTCGACCCGAAATCGACGAACGCGATTGAAGACTTGATCTTCGAGTTGAAGCGGGATTACACGATCGTGATCGTCACCCACAACATGCAACAAGCGGCCCGCGTCTCCGACGTGACCGCGTTCTTCTTTGAAGGCAAAATCGTCGAATCCGGGGCGACCAACCAGATGTTCACTCGGCCCCATCAGAAGCAAACCGAGGACTACATTACGGGGCGGTTCGGGTAATAACTCTGCATCCCGATTACCCTCCGGAGGACATCAATGGCCAAGCATTTAACACGCGAGCTAGAGACGTTGCAGCGCCAGATACTTGCGATGGCAACGCGGGTCGAGGAGTCGTTGTATCTGGCCACGCAAGCGCTGCAAAACCGCAACGCCAAGATGGCGCAAGATGTGATTGATAGCGACGCCAAGATTGACGAACTGGAAAACCAAATTCAGGAGGAGTGCCTGAAGATTCTCGCACTGTATCAGCCCGTGGCGGCCGACCTGCGGCGGATTGCGGCGGTGTTCAGTATTACCACGGACCTCGAACGCATCGGCGATTTGGCCGTAGACATTGCGGAACGCTCGCTGGTGTTGGTGGCCGACGCCAAGCCCGCCACGCCGAACAAAATTCACTTGCTTACGGACGTGGTGGCCTCAATGGTTCGCCAGGCCTTGGATGCGTTTGTGAACCTCGATAGCCGCCAAGCCGCGCGGGTGATTCGCCTGGACGATGAAGCGGATCGGTTGCACGCCGAGGTGATTCAGGAATTGATCGACGTGATGAAATCGGACCAATCCCTGGTCGATGCGGCACTGTCTCTGTTCAGTGTGGCACGCCATTTGGAACGCATCGGCGACCACGCCACGAACATCGCGGAAGACGTGGTGTATCTCGTGGAGGGCGAAATCGTCCGCCACCGCCCCGAAGCGATTCACCGTGACGGCGGGTAAGACGCGGAGTCATCACGCAACCAACACCCGGAGATTATTCGATGAGTCAGCCGCGAATCTTGATCGTCGAAGACGAACGGGGGCTTGTGCAGTCTCTGAGTTGGTACTTCAACCGCGAAGGCTATGAGACGATCGTGGCGAACGACGGTAACGAAGGCTTGCGGAAGGCCCAAACCCTGTTACCCGACACGGTACTGCTCGACATTATGTTGCCAGGACTCGATGGCCTTTCGATCTGCCGGGAACTCCGGGCGGGGGACCGTACCCGACACATTCCGATCATCATGATTACCGCGAAGTCGGAAGAAACGGACCAACTCGTCGGCTACAACATGGGCGCGGACGATTACGTGACGAAGCCGTTCAGCAACAAGATTCTGCTACAAAAAGTGAAGGCCCTGTTGCGGCGGGTCGATGGGCAAAACGAAATCGGCGACGTGGTCGAACACCTCGGCGTAAAGATCGACCGGGTCCGACACCGCGTGACATTCAACACGGAAGAATTGAGCCTCACCCCGACGGAATTCAAGCTGCTGGAGTGCCTGCTCCGCCAACCCGGTCGGGCGTTCAACCGCCATCAACTCATGGACGCCGCCATCGGCGAGGGGCAAATCGTGCTGGAACGCACCATCGACGTTCACATCAAAACCCTCCGCAAAAAGCTCACCGACGTCGGCGGCTCCCCAGAACTAATCGAAACCGTCCGCGGCGTCGGGTATCGGTTTCAGGAAACGCTGGCGGGGTGAGGTCAGCGTTTCGGTTGCAGTGTTATCATGTTCAAACAAGAAGTCGCTATTGGTTTCGTGCCCTGAAGGGGCACCGGGTTGTAGCCACGGGTGGAGCGAAGCGCAACCCGTGGACCGTGACCTGTTGTCAATCGCCCTGGAGGGGCGAAGGAACTCCTCTGCCCCTCCAGGGCAGCTTAGATTTTACTAGAACTGCTTCCACGGGTTACGCGAAACGCTTCACCCGTGGCTGGTATCTTACAAGTAGCCACTCGTTTCCCACTTCGTTCTGGGATGTGGCAACGACCAAACACGAAGGATGAGACCGTCTCGTGGCTCGGTTTTCCAAACCGCAGTGTAGTTGGGTCCGCCTTCGCGTTAC
>JANLRE010000510.1:0-6339 GCA_031368205.1 Fimbriiglobus sp.
GCCGAACAAGCAGTACGTAATCGCATCAAACACTGCCGACTTGCCCACGCCGTTCGGCCCACCGAGTACCCAGAGGGGTTCGTCGTCGTCGAACTTGATCTCAGTCTTCGTGCCGAAGCTGAGGAAGTTTTCGAGCGTCACACATTTCGGAATCATACGTCACCTGCGTCGTGTAAGAATGTCTCGGCGAGGGCCAGGATCGCGTCTTTATCTGGGTCGGCGGCTAATTTTTCGCCGAGGTAATCGCGGATGGTTGATTCAAAGCCAGCACGGGGTATGAACTTCGGGGTTGCTTCGCCTGAGTCAGCACGCCCCGCATCGGCCCACTTCAGTTCGTGCAATCGCGGAAACAGTTTGCGGAGTTGCCGCGTCACTTCGTCCCGGCTCAAGTCACCCTGTGGTTGGGCAACAGTAATTCGCACAATTGCGGTTTCATGGTCGGGATATGTAGCCGCAAGCAGTGGTAAATCTGCTTCCGGATCAGTGATCGTGATGGTGTGAAACGGCGTCGCCGGTATCGGCAACCGGATCGGTTCGACCGTGTTTGCTCCGTTCACTTCCAGCAGTAACACACCGTGATCGTCGTGGGTTTCGCCAAAATCGAGCCGATCCAAACTGCCGGGGTAACGCACGTGGGGTTGGCCGTTGACCGCCTGCGGCTTGTGGATGTGCCCGAGCGCCACATACGCCCACATCGGGTTGAGATCGGCATAGCTAAACAGCACGTCGTCGCGGTCGTCCATCTTGTAAAGCGAGTGAACTTCAGCACCGCGAACATGCAAGTGGGCCACCAGTATCGTCGGCAGTGACACGTCGAAGTCACTCAGTGTCGAGACCTTTTGCACCCACTCCGCAACCTTGGAATGCAGCAACCGATTCTCTTCTTCCTTGCTGCGAAATTCCGTCGCGGACAAATCATAACGACTGGCAAACGGATACGGCACCAGCACGAATTGCACCTTGTCGCCACCCGCTCCGGCAAGTGTCGTCCGGACCCGGCTATTGACGAGATACATCCGCCCGCCGGGTAGCACCCCGTCGCGGCCAACATTGGGCATCGCCAACGTCATCCCCGCTCGCACCATGTTGATGCGCGCGTCTTTATCGTGGTTGCCCGTAATCGCTAGCAATGTCCCACCGCGTGCAAAGAACGGCTTGAAGACTTCCAAAATGTGGTTGAGTGACATCGTGATGTCGTCCAGGCTTGCTTGTTCGTAGAACAAGTCCCCGGCGACGACGAGGACATCGGCGGTGTGTTCGTCACAGAGCGCCGCCACTCGCTCCACACGGCTCTTCAAGTCATCGGTGCGGTTGAGTCGGCCAAGCCGGTCACACAGGTGCCAATCCGCCGAGTGTATGATTTTCATGGATTGTCTCGACATTAAAATGGGTTCGGGTCGTCAACGTAGGTGTTCGTCTTCGGCATGTTGCCGGTGATCTGCGCTGGCTCCGCGTCGCTCTCGCTCAGCGCGAACGGCGGGAACGGGATCTTGGCCAACATCGGTTCGCGGAAGCTGGGTTGGTACAGGAGTTTTTCTTCCGGCTGCAGTTGCGAAGCGGCGTTGCGGGCGGAGGGGCCGAGGAATTTCCACACCTCCGCCCCGAGTTCGAGCGTGCCGCTTCGCCCGACGGCCCGCACCGCCGCGTTCTCGATCACGCGGGGTTTCACGAAGCTCGCTTGTTGTTGCGCGCCGAACAAAATGATCCCCTGCGACCGGCCTTCCGCCGCGACGGTTTCCAACTGTTGCGTGATCGGGTCCGAACTGTCCTTCGGGGCAAAGCGGTTTAATTCGTCCAGCGTGATGAGGTATTTCAACCCCGGAACTTGCTTCGCCGTCTGGTGCTGCAGGATCTGGTGGAACACCGCCGCGACCACGAACCGTTGCAACGACGGCGTGCGGTGAATGCCGTAGATGTCCACAACAAGTGGCGATTCGATTCCGCCAGAAGGGATTACAAGCGGGTTGCCCTTCGGCTCTTTTCGTCGCAACACACCATCGCCTTCCATGACGACGTACTTCAAACGACGGAAGAAGCTACCCTTGGTCCCCAGTTGAAAATCCCCGAAGAAGGCTTTGTCGTTCTTGTTCGCCTTGAACCAGTCGAGCAGTTCGTGAAACGTCTGGGGTGCTTGTTCCGTCGTTCGCAATCGGGGGTCTTCCGCGGTCCCGCTCGTCAGCCATTCTTCGACTTCGCCCACCAAGCCGCCGAGGTTGGCGGTGCCGATGTCGTCCTCGGAAAACAGGAACTTGAACAGACCACGTTCGATGATGTCGGACAGCGACCAACTGTACGGCTTCACGTCCGTGGTGCGGCCACCCGTTGGCACAGGTGTGGCGCAGTTCTTCGCTTGCGGGGCGAAGAACTGCGGCTTGTCGAACGGCTTCGGATCTTCGACACCCATGCCGCGCCAATCCTGGCGATTGTCCGTTTCGTTCTTGCGAAACTCCGTGTTCCAACGGTCGATGAAGAACAGGTCGAAGTTCTTCACGTTGAACACCACTGGCACCACTTGCAGGCGCTTCGTATCGCTGGGCCGCTTCTCTTTTTGCAGTCGCGCTTCGCGGAGCAGCAGCCAGTTCATACTGAGGAGCAACGTGGATTTCGTGCCCAGCCCCGCGATGCCGTTCACGTTCAGGTGGCCGCCGTTTTTTCCCAACAGGAAGTCGAGGTCGATGGCGGCACGGCCCGCGAACTGGGTTCCGCCATTCCGCAGCAACCCCACGTCCAACCGCTGCCCCATGCGATCCATGCCGTAGCCTCGTGCCGCATCGGCCGCCGTGGCCAGAAACACTTCGCTCTCCTCGGTCGGTGGCGTGTGCGCGACCGGGTCGGTGCGGAGGATGGCAACTTCGGCGTAAGTCACGCCTTCGGAATCGAACATCGGCTTTTCACCACTGCGGCCGTCAAACCGCGCCGCTTCTTCACTCACATCCTTCTGGCGACTGCGGCGATACACCTCTTGCACGATGCCAACAAACTTCACCGGGTCCGGGCGATTGCCGACCCGCGATTCGGTCGTGACGATTTGGGTCCGTTCCACACTTTGGTTCCGGTCCACCCAAAAGTAGAAGCAAGAACTTGTCGATTCATGTTCCGGCGGCGCGGCCACTCGGCCCAATGGGATGTTGTCTTCAGCGTTCACAATTCGTTCCTCCGGAACAAGCCGGCCGTGCGGTAGAGGCGGTTCACAAGCACTTGTAACGGGGTGAATAGGGGTTTGAGCGCGTCCTCGGCCCGCACGATCGGGTCGAGTGAAACGGGCATCCGGGCGTAGCTTTCGGTGCGGCACCTGGCATCAATCAGCCAACGGGAAAGCCGATTGATGAACCCGAAGTCGTTGCTAAATTGCTGTTTAAATTGTTCCCAGGGCACTTCGACCCGGACGTGCCCCCAGTTCGGTGCGAGCCGTGGACCGCCCGCCAGTTTGAGATACCACGACGCCACACGGAACTTCCCGCCATCGCCCCACGAGCCTTCGTAAAAGAAGATTGGTGTGCGTTGCCCCGGTCGCAGATCGAGCAACATTCGCCAGCCTTCTTCATGCAAGTAGTCTGCGGATTGAGATTTCACCACACCAATGACGAGCGGGCTGTTCGGATCGGGTTGACCCATCACACGGTGAAGAGGTCCATCTACGAGAGTGGGCACGGTACGATCCACCGCGAGTGCTAGACGCTCCAGCGTCGTCATCTCTTGTTGGGCGCGGGACCGGGCTTGCGTTCGCATGATTTCGTAGTCGAACGGGCTGTGTTTTTCCGGCGGCCGGTTGGCGGGCAACACCCGTAGTTTCAACTCGCTGACGTTCGCCAGTGCCGTGGCGAGGGCCTCAATTTCTTCCCACGGAAACGGATCGGCGACGAACGACAGTACCCGCTCGACGGCCACAAATTCCCGCTCAAACGTGCGGCCAACGCACTTCAACGCGACGGCGCCGACTTCACTCAGGACCAGTGGAATCGGCCAACCACGCGGTGCCCGGACGCACAACACGGGTTGCCCGGCTTGGGAACCGTCAATGAACCGGCGCGGAAATTCGCCATCCTTTGCCGGTGCTTCCGACACCGTGATCGGTACCCATTCCGCTTCGGCGCGTTCGATGTTTCGATCAATCTTTTCCGGCTTCACGTCATCAGTTTCAGGCAACACGTTCGGTTGTGGTGGGGTGTGACCCACCGCCGTCCCGCCGTAGTTGTTGAAGAAGCGGCGGACGGCGTCACTGTCAGTCGTCATCGCCCACCCCCAAGGTTTTAAGTCGGTACCGCATCGCCTCGCGGCTCACCAAAAGCTCGGACGCCAACCGATACGCCAGCACAGAACGCGGGCAGGCGTTGTGTTCCCGACGAAGCTCATCCGCCCTCGCTTGACAGACTTCAACCGGCATCAACAACTCCGCCGCGAACTGGTTGGCCTCGCGTTCAAGCTCGTCGGTGGCGTCATCGGTTTCGCGCATCGTGATCTCCGTGTCCGCCATGTATCGCCCCATACGACCCCGGTGCAACACGGCATGGCCCAACTCATGCGCTGCTGAGAATCGACGCCGGGGCAGGATGTCATCCGCGTTCACAAACGCCGTGCCGACCCGACCCGCGAAGAACAAGAACCCCGCGAGTTTTTCGTCCGGTTCACCGATCGAATCGACTGCGATATGATCGCGTTGCAAGTGTTCCGTGATCCGCCCGCAGGTCAACCCCGGCAAGGCCACATGCGATAAATTCATCTCTTCAAAGAACCGATTCAACGGCACCGGCCCCCGTAAGTTTGGATTCACCTGCAAACTCAGTTCACGGCGAAATCGGGTGATTGTCTCGGGAATGGGTGTCACTTGCGATCCTCCGGCTTCGGTGCGGTACGGGCGGCTAGTTGGTAGTCAGTTTCGGCACCCCGGCGCAGTTCCAGTTTCAACGCAGCCACTCGGAACGCTCTCCAATACTCCACCGCACCCGGACCGTATTTCGCTTCCGCCCAAGCAATCAGCTTCGATAACCCGAGTTCCACAGGCAGCGGTTCCCGCGACGTTCGGAGCCGATCGTTCAGGGCGTGCGCCTCAGCATTCAACCGATCGGGTGCGTGCCGAAACAGTTCATCCGCTACGTCCGCCACCGTCACCGGCCCTTGAACCGGGCGCACGATCTCCGCCGACGGCAGGTGCTTTTCGACAGCCGAAATGATGGCTGATTCAGCAGTTTGTTGCTCCAATTCTTCGGCTTCGCGCTCCAAGGCAACATGCAAATCCAGTAGCGCCGCTTCGAGTTGCGGCTCCCGGCTGGCGTACTCCCAAATCCGTTCAAGTTCGGTGACATCGAACGCATCGAACGCATCCAGGTATTCCGCCGTCCACCGATCCAGTTCACGATTGGTCACGATTGGCCCTCCTGATTGGTGGGGTCTAAAAGTGCCTTCAAGGCCATTCTGGCTCGTCGCAACTGCACACGAATTGTTGATTCCAGAACGCCCGTCCGTCGGCTGATTTCGTCGGCGTCCAAGTCGTCGTAGTACCGCCAGTTCAGCAAGTTGCGATCCCGTGAGTTCAGCATGGCAAGTGCCGCTTTTACTTGCTCACATTGCTCTTTCCGAACGAGGCCGTCACCCGGTGACTGATGTGGTGAAAGAATATCGGTTGCCCACTGGTTTTCGCCTCCTGTCGCCTGATCTTTTCGTCGGCGAGTGGCCCGCTTCAGCACCACGTTAGCAATGAATCCGCACAGCCACGCGGTAACAGATTTCTTGAGTGCGGGATCGAAGCTCGCGGACTTTCCCAACGCAATTTGGATGACTTCATTAACTATGTCGTCGGCATCCTGTGACAGTTGCGTCCGGATAGTTGAACCGCAGGCTTTCCGTAAGTAGCTCGTAGCAATCCGAACCAAGTCGTTCCACACCTTCGGGTCTTCCAACGCAATCCGGACCGGGTCGGGGTCGGCGGTCGAGGGCGGGGAATCGTGAATCTGAGGCATGGTCACTCCTGTCGAACAGATTCTGCGAACTATCTTAGAATTGCCAGCTACAGCCAATTCGTTACACGAATTCCCCCAGCTTTCACGAAATCGTGAACCCAGTCGTAGTTGCAGTGTGTCCGCGAGCAGACGGAAGTGCGACGGTAAAAATAGAATTGCGGTCAGATTTTAAGGTGCGGTGGGCGGTAATGGCGTCATTTTGTGACTGAAGCAAACTTATGCTCGTGTTTCGTCGATGCGGATCCCGTATTGCTCGATCTTGCGGTACAAGGAACTGAGGCCAATGCCGAGTGTTTTCGCCGCTTCGCGCTTGTCGGTGTGGGTGCGAAGCAGCCGCTCGATGTGGAGTTTCTCGAAGCGTTTTACCGCTTCGTCGAGGTCG
>JANLRE010000738.1:0-3215 GCA_031368205.1 Fimbriiglobus sp.
GGCCACTCAGGATCGTTAAGTAAAACCCGTGCGGGTTACTGCCGTTGTTGATCTTCAGCAGCACCGTGTTGGCGCCTTTCTTCAGCTTCACTTGGACGCTGTCGCGTCCAGGTGTGGCGGCCTCGTGGCGTTCGTGGCCGAAGGCGAGTTTGCCGTTGACGAACAGTCGGCAGCCGTCGTCGGTGCCGAGTTGAATCGTGGCGTCCTGGTCTTCGGGTGATTCGATGGTTCGCGCTAAGTACGACACACTTTGCGGGGCGGCAGCACCGTGGAACGCGGCGAGATCAAAGTAGCCATTCGCCGAGGCACGAACCGTTCGCCAGCCAATCTTGTTGTTAATGACCTGGAACATGGCGGCGATGTCAAACGGTCCCCGTTGCGGGCCATATTCGATGTCGAGAGCACCGTCATTCGGTGCTGGGAACGGCCCGGCGATTGCCCACGAATCAGGCGTCAGGGAGGCGGTTTGTAGCGTGGCCAGGTACGCGACCATGTCCACGAGTTCGTCCTCGGTCAGCGTGGCGACTAGTCCTTCGGGCATCAGGGACACCAGGGATTTCGTCTTCTTTTCCACGTCTTTCGCGGCGATCGGGTAGTCCTTGCCGTTGGCGTCGCGGAGCGTGAGGGTGGTCTCGGTTTCTTGTACGAGCAAGCCGGTGATCGTCTGGCCGTCGATGGTGTTGACCACCCAACTGACGTGCTGGTCCGCAATGGCCTTCGAGGGGTACAGGATGCTCTCAAAGAGGTTTTCCTTGCTCCCCTTCTTGCCGATCATCGACAAGTCCGGGCCGATCTGCCCGCCAATGCCACGGACCATGTGGCACTTCAAACATTGCGCTTCGCCGGTCAAACTTGCCGCCATCAGCTTCTGGCCGTTGGCGGCATCACCCGCGCGCTTGGCGAGTTCAGCCAGCGCCGGGAGTTTCATCGGGTTCAACTTACCGGGGGCGGGGAACAGGATCATCGCCTTGTTGCGTTCGCCCTGA
Organism: Fimbriiglobus sp.; assembly: GCA_031368205.1. Lineage (GTDB taxonomy): Bacteria > Planctomycetota > Planctomycetia > Gemmatales > Gemmataceae > Fimbriiglobus. Next base: position 987 of record JANLRE010000738.1, read on the forward strand.
AACGGCGAGTTGCGCAGCAGCCGTCCTGTGTCGGCAACAAGGTCTGCCGCCAGTTCTTTCTTCTCCTGCTGTTGAAGCAGCCAGCCCGTGCCGTTGCGTGAACCGGCCAACGTGTTCAGTGCCGCAATGCGGAGTTCGCGGGTGGCTTTCGGTGCGGTGATTGCTTTCTTCAACGATTCGAGCGCGAGTTGCGAAGCCGACGTGGACTTCGGGCCAGCCTGCAATTGCTCGCCCAACGCTTTCACACACTCCAGCGACAGCGGGTTCTCCGGCGTGCCGAGTGCCACCAACGATTCCACCGCTTTGACATCCTTGATCTTGCCTAGCGTGCGGATCGCTTCGGTTTTTACATCGCCCGGCAACTTGGCATCACTCGCCACGCGAATTACGTCGTCAACTGCCGCGCTGAAGTTCGATGCAGAGACCAATTGCAACCCGGTCGAGGTCGTCTTCGCATCCTTCAGCAATGTGTCGATTGTCGTCTTCAATTCCTCGGATTTGGCGAGAACGTTCCACTTGCTCGGCAGGAACAGCCGCAAGTTCTCGATCGCCCGCGTCTTCACTTCGGCGGGCTGATCGCTCTTCACCAGTGCCAGCATCGACTTGCCCGCAGCCACGTCGTCCGACGCGGCCAAGATGTCCACGATGCGGGCCTTTTGCGTCGCCGTGACTTTTTCACTCTTCAGCAACTCCCCCATCTTCGGCAACATCGACTTAGGCCGCAACTCCCACACGAGGTCCGCAACCTTGTCGTTCCACTCCGGGAAGTGCTTCTCAAAGTCCGCAAGAATCGCGTCCCGCCGTACCGGATCGGTGCCACAAGCGATGTTCAAAGCGGCACGGTAGAAAATGTCCTGCCCGTCGTAGAGCTTGGCGTACATGTAGAAGTGTTCTTGGATTTGTTCGACGGGATATTTTCTCATCAAGAGTAGCCATTCGCGTTGAACGACTAACGATTCCTCGGTGTCGAATTTCATCGTCATTACTTTGTTCGGTTCCATCAAGTAGGAATTGGTATTTGCAAAATCGCGCGATCTGACACCAAGCGATCTCTGTCGTTCGTCTTTGAAGGATTGATTATTTTGCTGAATCATTTTGTTAAACGATGCTTGATAAAATGTCTCAATATCTTTTGTGCTTTTGTCTTGGTATTGTAACAGCGTCCATAAACTTCGAGCAATGAGTAGATCATCGACGTTTCGGTATGGTTTAATTCTGTGCATGATAGACGCAAATTCAGAAGCTAATTCAAATTTATCCAAGTTTGGCAGTGAAATGAACACTTGAACACGTGTGGCCAAACTGGGGTTTGCCAAAGCTGCAATCACACCCTCTTTCGTATCCAGTTTCACCTCCGGCACCTTGTACCCTTTGTGGCCTGTTGGGGTCAGCCGATAGATTCGCCCGCGCGTGGAGTCACCCATGCCGTGGCCGCCGACGCCGGGGTCGTACCAGTCGGCGACGAAGACGCTGCCGTCGGGGGCGACGCACACGTCGGACGGGCGGAACCAGCTATCGGTGCTGGTCAGCATCAATGTTTTTTCGAGTTCGTACCCGGCGCCCTTCGGCTTGCGTTTGAAGCTGCGGATTTCACGCGGCCCGGCGTCGGCGTGGATCAGTTCGCCTTGGTACTGCTTGGGTAACAAGCTGCCTTCGTAAAAGGCGATCCCTGTCGGGCTGCCGAAGCCCGTGCGCAGGGTTTTGTGAACGATACCGGGTTGCTCTTCGTGCCAGTGTGATTGCCCCGCGCCGCGTGGCCAGTAGCCGTAGTTGCCGCCCGGCATCACGTGGCAAATCCGCGTCTGCTGGTTGCCGTCGTCGTCGTTGTCCGACAGCCAAATCTCGCCGAAGCTATCGACGCAACACTCGTAGTTGTTGCGGAAGTTGTGCGCGATCAGTTCCAGGTTGTTGCCGTTGAGGTCGCACCGCCACACGGTCCCGGCTTGGCAATCGGTCTTGTTCGTGGTGAACTTCGGCCCCTTGCCGTCCTTCGATTGCAGGCCCTTCACGCCCTGATCGCCGACGGTGAAATACAGCTTGCCGTCTGGCCCGACCGTGAGGCCGTGGACGCCGTGGTCGTGGTCGAACCCGCCGAAGCCGGACAGGAACTTGGTCGGCGGTCCGTCGGCCTTCAGGTCGCCGTCGCGGTCCCAGAACTCCAAAATGTCCGGCGATTGCGCCACAAGCACCCGCAACGACTTCCCGTCCGCTTGCGGTAGCACCAACACG
>JANLRE010000522.1:0-1749 GCA_031368205.1 Fimbriiglobus sp.
TCCCCGCGTTGCAAGGCGGGGCGAATCACTTGCTCGACAAGTTCCGCACGGCTGGCCATGAACAGCAACGCTTCGGTTCGCAGGCTGATGTCGTACTGCTTGCCGAACAGCAAAATCTCGCGCAACTTCGCACCCAATGCCGTCCCGCCTGGGTCAATGGCGTGGGTCACCATCACGCCCAGCGATCGCAGACGGTCAACGAATCGCTGGCACTGCGTGGATTTCCCCGAACCATCGAGTCCGTCGAACGACAAAAAAAGCGGTTCGGTCATGGGAGAAAACCAGATCGGGGAGAATCATTGGTCAGGGTCGGCATGAATGACACCGAGCACCTGACCGTGTGTGACGCGATCGGACTGCAACGCCAATCGTTCACCCATCATGCCGGTGACGGGCGCGGTCAGGTCGATCGTCGCGCCGGGGATTTGTAGTTCCACGATGCGGTCGCCTTCGTGGAGCCGTTCCCCCGGTTTCACGAACCAAAGGCTCACAGTTCCGCGATCGGTACCCAGATCAGGCGCGATAATCGGCACCGACATGACTCGGCACTCCTTCGGCGGAGGGGACCATTTCGTCCGCGTGATAACTGGACCGCACGAACGGCCCGGCCACGACTTGGCGGAAGCCCATCAGTCGCGCACGGGCGGCGATGTCATCGAACTCTTCAGGCGGTAAAAATCTGGCGACCGGGATGTGCTTCAACGTCGGGGCCAGGTATTGGCCCAGCGTCAGCACGTCACAATTGATGGCACGTAAATCGGCGAGGACATCGAATAGCTCTTCGATCGTTTCGCCGATGCCCAACATCAGCCCGGCTTTGGTGACCAGTTTCGGTGCGGTCTTCTTCACCCGGTCCAACAAGTCGAGACTGCGCCGATACTCCGCACGGCCACGCACTTTTCGGTACAGCCGGGGCACGGTCTCCAAGTTGTGGTTGAAGACTTCGGGCATCGCTTCAATGACACGATCAATTGCAGCCGTGTTGCCTTGGAAGTCCGGTGTCAGCACTTCGACCGCAGAACCTGTACGTTCCCGGACAGCCAGGACGCACTGATAAAAATGTTCCGCGCCGCCGTCCGGCAAGTCGTCACGGGTCACAGACGTAATCACAACGTGACGTAATCCCAATCGGTGTGCGGCTTCGGCTAAGCGGTTGGGTTCATCGAGTTCGAGGTGGTCGGGGGTCGAGCTTTTCGGCACCGAGCAAAACCCGCACGGGCGGGTGCAGAGGTTGCCCATAATCATGAACGTGGCGGACCGCCGTGACCAGCATTCGGGGCGGTTGGGGCACTTCGCGCTTTCGCAAACGGTTTCGAGCTTGAGGTCTTCGATCAGCGATTGCGTGAAGAAGTTGCCGTTGCCCGCCGGGAGTTTGCGCTTCAACCACGCCGGTAAGCGGCGCGGCGGGTCTTCGGCTTGCGCGGGAGGTTTATCGAGTAGGGGCAGGGATGATCGCATTCTGCGAGGTCCGCGGCAGGAAAGTCGGGTGGGAATGAAACACGGACACCCGTGCAAAGTGAAACCGTTCCGCAAGGGCTGCTAACAACCGCTGGCGAACCGCTTGAACCCGCACCGGCACCGGACACTCTCGTTGTAGGGATGTCATCGGCGTCGGGTCACCGTCGATGTCGAGATCGCGGAAGAGTTCGAGGTCCGGCGTGACGTTAATCACGACACCGAACGAGGTCACGTCCCGGCGGACCGCCACGCCAACCTGCGCGACCCGCCGACCCCGAATGCGAATCGCCG
>JANLRE010000540.1:0-3240 GCA_031368205.1 Fimbriiglobus sp.
GAATCGTGTTTGGATCACTGCCCTTCTGGCTGCCTTTGTCGTGGCCGGAAGTTGTTCTTCAGGCCGCGCCGACGAGCCGGGCGGGCCACCACAAGGGCCGTTCGTCGTGCTGGTTGGCGTCGGCGAATTTACCGACCCCACCATTCAAGCTCGTCCGACTGCGGAAGCCGATGCCCGAGCAATGTACGACCTGTTCGCTGATAAAACCTATTTCAGTGCTGGTGCGGATCGGGTGGTCTTGCTGACCGCGACCGCCGACGAGAAACGCAACTCCCAGAAGGCGACCCGCGAAAACATCGTGAAAGCGCTGCACGAAGCGGCGACCAAGACGGGCAAAGACGACACCATCATCGTGGCGATCTTCGGTCGCGGTGCGTCCTCGGGTGACCGGACGTGTATCTTCACGGCAGAAACCAATTTCAAGGAACGCGCCAAGACGGGCCTCCTCGGGTCGGATTTGGAAGCAGAATTGAAACTTGTTAAAGACCGCAAGATTTGCCTGATGCTCGACATCGCGTTCAAGGGGTTCGATGCGGGCAAAGAAACTCTCGCTGAGCCAAATCTTCGGGACGTGCTGGCCGCCGTTTTCGGTGGTGAAGATAAAGGCGAACAACCCCCGCCCCAAGACAAACTCGTGATGCTGTCCACGATCCCGAGTAGCACCCCGCTCGCCAAGGGCGAGAACGGACTGTTCGCGGCCACGACCATTGAGGCTCTCAAGGGCGCTGCCGACGTTGACGGCTACGAGCCGGATGGCCTCGTCGTTGTGGATGAACTGGTGAAGTATCTCGAAAAAAACATCCCCGAGCAAGCACGGACGTTGGGGAAGACGCCCCAAGAGAAGGAAGCCATCCCGTTTATCGTGGGCGAGGAAACGAGTCACTTCGCGCTAACAAAGAACCCCAAGATCACGAGCAAAGTCGATACCCGGCTGAAAACACTGGCCGATTTTGAAGAGAACAAAACGATCGCCAAGGATGTCAGCGAAGAAGGGCGGGGGTTACTGGCCAGAATGCCAAAACTCAAGGCCCAACAGGAGCTTCGCAAGCGGTTCCAAGAGTTAACGGACGGGACGCTGAAACCAGACGAATTCCAGACGGCACGCAACACGATTAAAGAAAGCATGAAGCTGCCCGCCGAAGAAGCGGATCGGTTCGCCAAGAACGTGATGAAGGCGATCGAAACCGTTCGCCTGGATTACGTGAAAGAAGTCTCCGTCGGGGAATGGGGTGCCTACGCCGTGAAGGGACTGTTCCGCCGGTTGGAACAGCCGATCCCGGATAATGTGAAAGCACTCCTCAAGAATGCCAAAGAGTTGCCGAAAAGCGCCGTGACGAACATTCTGCGTGACGCGCGAACGCTACTGGGTAAACGGGAAGACCTCGACGACAACAAAGATGTCGATTCGGCCATCTTGATGATGTTCGTCGAACTCCGCGACCCGTACACGACCTACTACGACAAAGACCTCATCAAGAAAATGGACGCCCCGTTACGCGGTGAGTTCCGCGGCGTCGGCATCCAAATTCGCCGCGATCTGGTGCGGGACGGTTTGCTTGTCGTCAGCCCAATTAAGGACAGTCCCGCGTACAAAGCCGGGATCGAAGCGGGCGATCTCATCACGATGATTAAGCGCGAAACGGACGCTCAGGGTAATCCTCTCGCAGCCGATGCGCCGCGCGAAATCTCGACGAAGGGAATGAAGACGGAGTCGGCTCTCGAAATCATCCTCGGGAAAATTGGCGTGCCGATCACGATTGTTGTGGAACGGGATGGCAGCAGCCGAGAATTCACCATCAAACGTGGTCTGGTCGCCGTGGAGAGCGTGTTGGGCGTCAAGCGGGACGAGAAGGATAACTGGAACTTTTACGTCGATGAAGAAAACAAAATCGGCTACGTCTGCCTCACCGGGTTCAACCCGAACACGGCCCGAGAACTGAACGTCGCCATCGAGAAGCTTCGCAAGTCCGGGCTTAAAGGTCTGGTTCTCGATCTTCGGTTCAATCCGGGCGGGTTGCTGACCCAAGCGATTCAAATCAGCGACCTGTTTTTGAACGAAGACGGCGTGATCGTCTCGGTGAAGTACCGAAACAAAGAACCCGAAGTCTGGCGTGGTCGAAGCACGAACAAGAACGCGGATTTCCCGATGGCCGTGTTGGTGAACGGCCAAAGTGCGAGTGCGTCCGAAATCGTCTCGGCTTGCTTGCAAGACTACAGCCGGGCTGTGATTGTCGGCGAACGATCTTACGGCAAGGGTAGTGTGCAGAACGTCAAAGACTTTTACACGACGAGTGGTCAAATCAAGATGACCACCGCACGTTACTTCCCACCCCTGGGTAAGAACATCGACAAGCTCAGTACGTCTGGGAAGCCCGAGGAAGAATGGGGCGTCATGCCGGACAAAGGCTTTGAAGTGAAACTCTCGCGTGAGGAACTACAAGACCTTGCCGAATACTTCCGCGACCGGGAAATCATCAAGCCCAAGGAAGGGACGGCCAAAGAGGCCAAGGTCATCAAGGACAAGCAACTGGATAAGGCTGTCGATTATCTGCGCGGCCAAGTGAAGGCGGCGGCGGACAAGCCGGTCAAAAAATCCGGTTGATCCGAATCACCGGGTCCGACCGCGAATAGTAATCAAACTGAACAGGCCGTCCGGACTTTGCCGGGTGGCCTGTTTTGTTCACCCTTGTTGGTTGCATAGTTTGCAAAATCGAGCAAAATTCACTCAAGTTCCAAGGTTCCGGTGCCGGCACCCTTCGGGCTGGGCAGAACCTTGAGATAAGGTGAACTATGCGGCGAATCGGATTCGGATTACTCATCGCCATGCTCGGTCTAGGAAACATCGGCTGTCACACCTGTGGCGATCGACCGCGATTGATTGATCGCATCTTCCATCACGACGAGTCACCGTCGTCGCGCTTCTCGCACGGTCGGGACACGACCGATCGTCGCCCTTGTGACGATGCACTGGCCACGAACCGGGCGTCGTGCAACACGTTACTCGGGGCGCCCACCAAGCCAGTGAGTTATGGCAATCCGTACCCCGGTTACGGTGTTTCCGGAATCTTGCCGAGTAACCCACCGACGATCAGTTATCCAGTCAACGACGGCTTCGTGCCAAACGGAACTTACACGCCCACGTCACCGACCCGCAGCGATGAACTTCCGCAACCGGGCAATTATCAACGAATCTCACCACCCGGCGTACCCGAAGCGTCACCCATGCCTGCCGTGCCGTTT
>JANLRE010000560.1:0-2412 GCA_031368205.1 Fimbriiglobus sp.
GTTAGCCCAGGGCCATGCCCTGGGTGCCCGTTCCCAGCCGCTGTCACTCGCAGCGGGCGAAAGCCGCGAGCGACAGCGTTAGCCCAGGGCCATGCCCTGGGTGCCCGTTCCCAGGGCATGGCCCTGGGCTAACAGAACGTGCCTTTCAGGCCCGAAAACCATGAGAATTTAGCCACCCAAAAAAATTGCCAGACCTTTACAAATGTAACGCGCACCCTTGTGGTGGGTGTCACGAACTTTCGTGACGCCCATCAATTCCTAATCCTGCGGCTTGCTGGCGATTCGCAGGTTGTCGCCTTGAACTTGCAGGCTTAAATGGTGGTCCTTGCTGGCCGTCGCTAGCTTCACGAGGACGGGGGACCATCCGGCGGGCAGGTCGGTTTCGATCTTGGTGGCGACGGGGCGGGGGTATGGAATGAATGGGACTTTTTGCTCGAAGGTTTGCTTGCCGGCGATCCAGACGCGCACGGCGTCGTCGGCGTTCAGGGCGATCGTGACCCGTTGCTTCTTCGGCGTGTAAATGTAGGTCAGCGCGTAGGCGTTGCCGGGCTTCTTTTGCGGTAGCAATGGCGTGATGTTCAGTACGCCGTTCGGTTCGACCGACCGGGATTGCCACAACTTCGCCACGCTCTCTTCGGCAAGCGGGTTCAGCGACGTTTCAAAGCTGACCTTGTCATTCCACTTCGGGCTGAAGCCAACTGCCACGTTGTAATCCAACACCGCACCGCGTAGCGATTCTTGCGACTGTTGGCTTTTCAAGAACGCGAGCAGGTCGATGAACTGATCGAAGCTGAGTTGCGAGATGACGTTGTCCGGCATCAACGACACCTTCGAGACGGTCAACTCCTCCAGGTCGGGCTTGGCGATGCGAATGTCCCGCCCACTGGCTTCACGGATCACGACCGCTTGCGTGTTTTCGGACACCTTCAGCCCGGTATAAACCTGCCCTTGTGCGGTGACGGCCTTGTACGACTGGTAGCCTTCCTTGATTTCCTTGCTCGGGGCGACGATGGATTCGAGAATCTTTTCGATCGTCTGGGTGTCCCACATCCGCGTCAGGTCCGGGCCGACGTTGCCGCCGACGCCTTCCATCCGGTGGCACGTGGCACAGGCCACGAGGTTCGTGTTCAGGTACAGTTCCTTGCCGCGTTTGGCGTCGCCTTTGGTCAGCACCAGTTTGCGGATTTGCTCCGTTCGGCTCGGGTCCAGGGAGACCAGCAAGCCGCCCTTCATCACTTCGCCGTACAGCTTGGCAATCACGGGATCGGTGTTGAACTTCTGCAACGTCTCCGAAACGCGGGCAAACTGATCGCGCGGCAGTTTCTTGGCCACGAACCGTTCGCCGATTAACTTAGCCCCATCTTTGGTGGCACTGAGCACGATGACGGCTTCGGTGATGAGCGCGGGATCGGGTTGATCGAGAAGATTCACGGCGATCTTGCGGGCTTCGGCGGGGGACGCAGTGGCGAGTGCCCGCAACCCCTCCACTTTCAGCACCGCCGGTTCCGAACGGCTCAGTAAATCCATGAGCGGTTTGATGGCCGCAGTACCGGCCATTGACCGCAGCGCTTTCAACACCGCTGTGCGTTCGTTGGCAGGCCGCTTGGAGTCCGCTAGGATCTGCACCAGTTTGTCCGTGCCCACCGTCAGCCGACTTTCATCGACTGCGTTCAGGGCGGCCATGCGGGTGTCGGCGTCGGCGGAATCGAGTTGTTTCAACACGTAGTCGATAGCTTGCGGCGATGTCAGGTTGCCGGTACTCGACAACACTTCGATGCCCGCGATTTTCACAACCGCCGGTTCATTCGGATGTGTCACGAGATACTGGGCAACTGGCTCCAGCGACAGCGGTGGGTCGAAAAGGTAGTTCGCGTAGGATTGCAGCAACTCCGCCCGCTGTTGGGCGACGAGGTGCGGATCGTTCAGCAATTCCGGCAGCGCTTTGACCGCTTCCGGGGTGCGGAAACTCATAAACGCGGCGGTCACGCGGTCGAGGTCGTTCTTAACGCCCGACTTGGCGAGCACAAGCAGTGCATCCATCCCAGGCTTGCCGAGGCGTTCGATAGCCCGCACGTAGCCATCGGTCAAGAAGCGATCGCGGCCATCATCGGATTTCCACGTCGAAATCAGCGTGTCCGCCGCACCGTCGGCGTTAACACGACCGATGGCAATTGCCGCCGATCGACGCACGGCGTTGCTGTCATCGCTGAGTAGTTTGCTGAGCGCTTCGTGGGTGCGCGGGTCTTTGGCTTTGCCTCGCAACCCGAGCGCATCGGCGGCCAGGCGGCGGATGTCTTGATCGCTATCGTTCAACAGCAGTCGGAATAAATCTTCGACGCTCGCGGACCAGTTCGCTTCGAGAACGCCCATTGCCACGAGTCGCCCGGCGTCCAGGAATTTCCCGGACACGAA
>JANLRE010000621.1:0-1403 GCA_031368205.1 Fimbriiglobus sp.
GGACCTCAATCCGGTGCGGAAGTTGTCGCCCCTCGACGAGTTTGTAATCGCCGAAGTAGAGTTCGCAGGGGTCTTCGTCTTTGTCCAACTGTGATTCGCAGGCGAGCAGTTTATGATCGCTCAAGCCGTAATACCACTTCGTGTCAAACGCCCCGTGCTTGGTGTGCAACACTTCGCAATCGACACGGAGGTCTTTCAACCGGATCGGCTCTTTCGTGCTTTCTCGCGGCGGATACGCCGGTTCATGACCCGCATGTTCAAAGCCAATCTCGAACCCGGTATTCCACTGCGTCAACAACCGACGATACTGATACAACGCCGTCAGCATCCCACCGCTACCCTGTGGCAGTTGCAATTCGCCGAGTGGAATGCCCTGCTTCAGGGGCTTCACGGCATCTTCGATCCCGTTGCGATTAATTTTGACTTCCGTGAACCCGTCGGCGCCGTCCTGCCACGTGATCTTCGTCTCCCCGCGCCGATTCGCCAGTTCGATGGTGCCATCAACAGACCACGAACCGTTCGCGGTGCTGAAATCACCCTGTTGTTTCACCGCATTGTGGAGGGTGTTTTGCGCTTGCTTGTTGAAGTAGTAATTCGCAAACCCCTTCTTGGCTTCGTACAGCTTGTGAGCGGGTGATTTATCCAATCCGGGGTGAGCCGTCGCGTTCGGTGTTGGTCCGGGTCGCGGGGTGGGTGGACGCTGCGGCATGGGCGCATCGGGTTGGGCGTCGATGTTGCCCATGAGCCGCACGAGCGTTTCTTTGCGATCGTTGTTGCGGCGGTAGCTCAGCGGCAGGCGCCAATCTTTGGGGAAGATACCGAGGATGTTTTTGTACTGGTTCACGCTGGTCAGTGGGCGGCCCGCGAAGTTGATGAGTTGATCGCCCCCTTGCACACCTCGCCTCGCCGCGTCGGAGTCTTCAAGGATTTGCTTCACGACGATGCGGGACAGATCGCCGTCTTCTTCAGCCGTCTCGACCAACGCGCCAAGCGTGGCGTGATCGGTGTCCATCCCAGCCCGCAGGTGGCCCAAAAAATTCTTGATCTGGTTGATGGAAATCGCATACCCGACGCCGGAGTTCACCCGACCGCGTTTTTCAAACGAACCCCGACCGTTGATCCCGATCAGTTCCCCGTTCATGTTGAACAGCGGCCCGCCGGAGTTGCCCGGATTGATCGACGTATCGACCTGAATGCAGTCGGTGTATTCCAGCGTCCCCTTCCCTTCCGGCGGTTGGTAGCGATTCGTGCCACTAACCAAACCGAACGTCACGGTCGGCGTAAAGTCGAGGCTCAACCCAAACGGGTTGCCCATCGCCAACGACCAATCACCCACTTTGACTTGATCGCTATCCGCAAGTTTAGCGTAGGGGAACGGTTGACCTGGTTTTTTGGGCAGCAGC
>JANLRE010000666.1:0-6269 GCA_031368205.1 Fimbriiglobus sp.
CTTTCAGGCCCGAAAACCATGAGAATTCAACCGCCAGAAAAATTGGCCCAGCTAAAATCCTGTGACAAGTCCGCCTTTTTTTTCTCACGACGTTGCTCAAGGAGACGCCATGCCGGAATATAAAACCATCAAAAACCGGATCATCCAGTATCCTCCACCGACGGCAGAGGAATCGGCGTTCATGGCGAGACTGATTGCCGCTGTGAGTGACGACACGATGACACCCGCCCAAATGCTTTCGCTCGTATACGGACCGGATAACCCGTTACTGGACCGATCCGGCCCGTTGCCGGCGGTCACGCGGGCAACACTCGACAACCCGCTAAACCGGGTCTTCGTGGACATGCTCTCACTGAAAGATATTCGCTTGGGTCGGCTCGACATCGAAAAGCTTCACTCGGCATACACCGTTGACGTGCCGTCCGCAGCGGCGCACCTCGGCGTCACACCGCAAGCGATTCGGGCAGGGATCGACGCTGGCAAGTACGATGCCTTATTCGCGCGCGGCCAGTGGTGGTTTCGGCCCGAGGCGATTGACTCGCTTCGACTCAGTCGGGGTGGTCGAATCCGCAAGGCAACGGACAGTGAACGAGCCGCAGAGAAGGCCGTCAACATCGGGGCTGAGGCGGGGCGTTAGCTGTCGGTTCCTACCAACAGTACCAACACCAGCACGGAATAAAAGGGCGACGTTGTTGGCGCTTATTCCCCGACCGTGTAGAGTTGCACACTAAACAATTTTGCCGCGTCGGTCCACACTTTTACCGGGCGGAGGGTCGCCCGTGCCGCGAGGGTTTGGAACTCGCTGATGGTGTACTTGTGCGAATTCTCCGTGTGGATCGTTTCACTTTTGTGGAACGGGATCACGTTGCCGGCAATGTGGACGCACTGTTCGCGGGTGCTAATCAGGTGCATTTCCATGCGGCCGTAATCAGGGTTGTAATGGGACTGATGGCGGAACTGATTCAGGTCGAAGTCCGCGCCCAGTTCGCGGTTGATGCGGGTCAACAGGTTCTTGTTGAAGGCGGCGGTCACGCCGCTGGCGTCGTTGTACGCGGCGTCCAGAATGGCGATGTCTTTCTTCAAATCCACGCCGATCAGCAACGCACCACCCGCGCCACACAGCGATGAAATTTCGCCGAGCAAACGCAGGGCGTCCGGGGGGGCGAAGTTACCGATCGTCGAACCGGGGAAGTACACCACGCGGCGCGAAATGGGAACCGACGATGCGGGCAACTCGAAGGGTTGCGTGAAGTCCGCTGCCACAGGGTGAATGTCGATTTCCGGGAATCGCGCTGCGAGTGCCGATGCGGATTTGTGCAGGTGCTCCGCCGAAATATCCACCGGCACGTACACCGCCGGTCGTGGCAGTTTACGCAACAACCAGCGGGTTTTCACACTGCTACCGCTGCCGTACTCGATGACTTGGCAGTTCGGGCCTAGCTCCGCGCCCATGTCAGTTGCGTGGCAGCGCATAATCGCCAGTTCGGTGCGGGTCGGGTAATACTCGTCGGTCTCGCAGATGTCGTCGAACAGCGACGAACCCACGGCGTCGTAGAAGTATTTGCAGGGTAACTCTTTACGCGGTTTGCGAAGGCCCATCAGAACATCGGCGAGAAAAGGAGCGGTTCCGTTCGCGGCGTCCCGGTCTTTCGGGCGTGCCTCGGTCGGGTTCGCTAAACGTCGCGGGCTAGTCGGATTCCCGTGAATTGCCATCTCGCCTCCGGAGGGAAAAAGTTGCGATACGTGCTGCGAACGTGGCCACGCGGCGTCGCACACGACCCGCCGCGAAGGACCATCTGGTTGCACATGAACTTGCCGTTATATTCGCCGAGCGCCCCGGTTGCTGGCTTGTAACCAGGGTAGGCAACGTAAGGGCTGGCAGTCCATTCCCAACAATCGCCGAACATTTGTGACAGGCCGTTGTCACTCGTCTTTCGGGCCGGTCGGGGGTGGACGAAATCCGCGTCCGCAAAGTTGCCCTGTTCCGGGTCCAACCCGCGTGCGCCCACTTCCCATTCAAACTCGGTCGGCAACCTCGCCTCGGCCCACCGGGCATACGCATCCGCTTCGTAAAAGCTGACGTGCGTCACCGGCTCGGCTCGGTCTAGTTCTCGACTGCCCCCGAGTGTAAAAGCTTGCAGGGAGTTGTCCGAACCGACCCAGTATTCGGGGCCGGTCAAGCCCTGCACTTTCCGCGCCGCCCAACCATCCGAGAGCCAAAACTCCGACCGCGAATAGCCGCCGTCGTGCATGAATTGTTGATAGTCCCCAACCGTGACGAGCCGTGAGGCCAACTCGAACGGACGCAGAAAAACCGTGTGATTCGGCCCTTCGTTGTCGAACAAGAACCCGTCCCCGGTGTGCCCGACTTGCACCAACCCGCCGTCAAATTGTTTCCACGCCAACGGGGCGACAACGGCGTGAGGTACGGGCTGCGTGTCTCGATAAACAGGGAACAGGGCGTTTTGCGCGAAGCCGTGCTTGAGGTCTGTGAGCAACAGTTCCTGGTGCTGTTGCTCGTGGTTCAGCCCGAGTTCGATGACTGCGGCAAGTTCCGGGCTGAGAACCGATTGTTTGCCAAGCCATTCACCCATCGCGCCGTCAACGTGTCGGCGGTACGCATACACTTCGGCCACCGTGGGTCGCGTCAACAACCCACGCTGATGGCGGGCTTGTCGGGTCGCGCTGACCGTTTCGTAATACGAGTTGAACAGGTACGAAAACGTCGGGTGAAACACCCGATAACCGGGGACGTTCGGCAGCAACAAAAACGTCTCGAAGAACCACGTCGTGTGCGCGAGGTGCCACTTGGGCGGGCTGGCATCGGGCATCGACTGAAGCTGATAATCTTCCGGTTCAAGCGGTTCGCAGAGCCGCTCCGTCGCGGCCCGCACCACAGCGAATCGGGTTGTGAGTTGTTTGCCAGGAATGGCTGGCATGGGATCGCCCTGTAGGAAAAATCAGCGGTTTACTGCCTGCCCATCGTACATCGTTAGTCCAGGCGATGGCTATTTGTCCAGCAAATTGCGGGAAATTTACGATGTTGGCGCTGACGAGGTGCCCGCAATGTTCCTAGAATGGCTGACTCACATGAAGACGGATAATTAGAATCAGTTTGGAGTCGAACGATGGGCAAGCGAGTCATGAACGGCAGCAAAGTGTTGCGCACCAACCGCAAGCGGATTCGCAAGAACCGCAAGCACAAGCTCCGCAGCACCAAAAAACACCACTAAACCAGTGTCGTCCCAAAATGAGGGCGCAACATGTCCGCACACAAATGGGCGATCCGTGTCCTGATTGTTTTCGTGCTTGTTGCGCCGCTGAGCCTGTTCGTTTTTGGACCGGCTCAGTCCGGGCCGATTCGAGAATCAGATACACAAAAAGTCTACGACAAACTTAACAAAGAGTACGACTACCACGATCTCAACAAGTGGTGCGGGCTGAGACTGTCGGACGCCAAGCCCAACGAAGTTGCACAAATTTGGGACGCGATCGAGTCCGCTGAAAACACGAAGGATTTTTTGTGCAAAACACCACTCACTTCCTCGCGTGAAGCAATGCCGCCACGGTCGTCAACTTTCTCCAAAAATATCGCATGGGATCGTCTCAGCCACATCTCGGATCGTAGTAAGTGGATAGGGATCGGGGTCTATAAATACCCAATTGGCAATACCGATTTTTTGATCGTTTGCCGCGTAGCGATCGGGTTTAAGCCTGACACCAATCATCAGGCGGTGCGTTGGGAATAGCATTTTAGACACCCATATTTGCACTCTTCGACCAGTTTCGCTGACATGACTACTCCTTAACCGAAGCTGCCCATGTCTGCTGCTAGCCACCGACAATACCTTGAGCTTGCGGAATTGGCGGGCGGGTTTATTCACGAAATTAAGAACCACCTCAACACGCTGTCGCTGAACTTGCAACTCCTCGGGGAAGACTTCGAGAACCCGCAAACCCCGCGCGAACGGAAGGCCCACGACCGCATCGGGAAGTTGAACGACGAGTGCCGCCGGATCGTGGAGTTGTCGAACGATTTCTTGCGGTTCGCCCGTGTGACCGATTTGCACTGCGTGCCGACCAACCTGGGCGACCTCATCACCGGCATGGTCGATTTCCTGTCGCCGACGGCGCGGTCGCAAAATGTGGAAATCAACTGGTACCCCGCAGCCGATTTGCCGCTCGTGAACCTCGACGCCGAGATGTTCGAGAAAGTGCTGTTGAACCTGATGCTGAACGCGGAAGACGCGATGCCCGATGGCGGGCTGTTGGCGTTGCAAGCGAGTGCCGACGACGGCTGGGTGACGCTTGATGTGATCGACAGCGGGTGCGGCATGACGCCAGAACTGGCGGCGAACATCTTCCGCCCGTTCGTGACGACCAAGCCCGGCGGCAGCGGCCTCGGCTTGGCCACCACCCACAAAATCGTCGAAGCCCACAACGGCACCATCAGCGTCCAAAGCGAACCCGGCCACGGCACCAAGTTCACCATCCGATTGCCGGCGCTGTAACCCGAATTCATAACCACGAATCACACGAATCAGACGAATCAATTCCACGAGTTCAGAATGCGGTAATCCGTTGTACATGAATGTCACGCTGTTCTTGATGGCCTTGATTTCATTCGTCGGATTCGTCTGATTCGTGGTTCCATGTTTGATCTGAGTGGATCACTTCGGCCATTCAAACGCGAGCGGTTGCAGGTCCAATTGCGGGCCGTTGATTGTGATTTTGTCGCCCAGTAGCCCCTCGCGGCCTTTGTGGAAACCGTCCTCGTGCCAGTAGACCAGTCGCCAGTTGCCGGCGGGAACTAGCTTGATTTCAAAGTTCCCGTCGTCGTCCGTGATCGCAAAGTAGGGGTGATCGAAGACCCGCAACCGGCCTGCCATCCACGGGTGAAGGTCGCACTTGAAGGGAATTGGCGTGGATTGGGCGACGAGTGGGTTGTCCGCTTGATACGACTTGCCGACGGGAATCGTGATGTTGAACGCCGTTTCGCCGCTGTAATTGACGTTGTGCGGCACGGTCGCGCTGTTCTTGATTTCGAGCGTGTCACCAGCCCGTGCGGCAAGAATACGGGGCACGAACTGACAGCACGGTTGGTCGATGATGTGATGCCGCGGTGCGGCGTTGGTTAATGTCGGGTGAACGCGGTCGCGGGGAAATAAGGCTCGACGGTCAATCGTATCGGGGCGTAGCCACACGATCACGTTCTTCAAGCCGCGATTCTTCGGGTTGATGATGATGTTCTCGTACACCAACTCGCCATCTTTCAGGCAGTGTTCGCGGTCGGCGGTCACTTCGATTCGCTTCGGTTCTAACTTCAATTCTTGTGGCACCACCACGCGACCACGAAGCGTGACCCAATTGGTGTCCACGTTTGGCGGGCTAATCTCGCGCGGCATCGGCAACGTGGCGGGGACAAAGTCGCGGGGCATCGGGGCCAGTTCGAGCATTGAGTTTGGTACGAATACCGGAATGAGTGTGAGATTCGCCATATCAACAATGCCAGCAACGGCCAACCCCGCGATTACAACCCCGATACCAATCTTCGCCATCAACAAACCCAAGTTGCCACCCGCGCCCGCTTTCGCCATCGCTGCCACGGATGTCGCCACGGCGGTGCCGGTTTTGATATTGCCCGCAACCGTCACGGCGGCTTGCACCAAGTTCAGGGGCACGCTGGCCGTTGCCGTGGAGGCGAAGAACGATCCCGCGATGAGTGCAGCCCCAAGTGTGGCACCACGATTGGTGAGCCGGGCACGAAGAATGACTTTCGCGTCTTCGAGGCGACGACGGAGCGTGCTGAGGCTCCAGCCGAGTTCCTTGGCAGCTTCGTCTTGCGTTTTTTCACGGTAGAAACACTCGATCACCGGCACCCGGAGATTGTCCGGGAGTCGCTCCAGTTCTTCGTCCAATAACTTCAAAAGTTCGTCCCAATCCGGGGTGGTCGAAGTGCGTTCCGGCACCGCATCGCCGGGCAATGGGGTGGTGTTGGCTGTTCGCCGGAGTTGTTGCCGTCGCGCCGCCAATGCCACCCGCCGGGCTGTGCCGAATAACCAATTCGCCAGCGACGGGCCAACTTCAACGCGGTCCGCTTTCTGGGACAACACCAGAAAAGTGGCTTGAAACGCATCATCCGCAAGATGGGCATCGCGCAAGATTCGCTTGCAAACACCGAGTACCAGCGGCCCGTGTCGAATCACCAGTCGGGTGAACGCGGCCTGATCGCCCGTCGCCGCAAAGCTGGCTAGCAACGCGCGGTCGTC
>JANLRE010000672.1:0-12459 GCA_031368205.1 Fimbriiglobus sp.
CCGAACTGCAATTGAGCGAACTACCCATTTTCCAGAATCCCAAACGGCAAACCACGCTGGTAGAATGGCCTGCACACTTCACAAAGAGGCCACCGATGCCGACTACAAAACGCAACAAAATGCTACCGCCCTTGGAACGGCAACTGTCCCCGGAGCAACTCAACGCCATCGACTTGCTCACGACCGGGAAGACCGACGCGGACGTCGCCGCCGCCGTCGGCTTTCACGGGGTGAGGGGCGCCCGGTGGCGCACAACACCGGGTTAACGCCGCGCTGAACCGCCGACGGCACGAACTGTTTGCGTCCGCAACCGACCAACTCCGCACCATCCTCCCGAAGGCGCTCGGCGTCGTGGCCGAAGCCCTCGACGGCGACGACGCCGGGCGGAAGCTCCGGGCCGCGTTCGAGTTGCTGAAGCGGGTGAACCTGTCGGCGGGCGGTCTGATCGGCCCGACCGACTTCCGCGACCTCGTCGCAGCGGAAGTCCGGCAGCGAACCGCGACTGCAAACGACGCGAACGAAGAGCTAGTGGCAAGCATCGAACAACGCCCGACTCGCGGCGAGCACTTCAGGGCGACGTGGGCCGACCTCGAAGCCGACGCGATGCCTGAACCGATCGAGAAGCCGTAATCCGGATCGGTGTGTTCTGATCGCAAAAGGCCGTTAATTCGGGTACGACCGCCGTGCCCCGTTACACGTTACAAGGGATTCGGGTGCCGCCGCTTGATCCTTGACGCAAGCTCAGTTGTCTGATACTTGTGAAGATTCAATCTCTGAATCCGTTGTCGAGCTGCTTAAGTGATACCTGCCAGCCTCTGGTCCGAAAATAAGTTGCGACTACCCCAACTATTGGTTGATCACATTCGTGACGAACTTATCTTTAGAGAGAAATTTGACGAGGCTTGTGGTCCAAGTCCATCGCATGACAAGTTATATGGCGGTGAGGGAATGGTGGAGACGATAAGCCATTTCACTCACAGATTCAAAACTTCGGCTGCCCGTGTCCAGTTCGTAACTCTGAACCCGAATGGCACATTTACACCCTACGCGGACGAACTCCGTGCCTGTCTATTCGATGGAAATGTTGCACTACTCGACTTGGCATGTGGTTCTGGAGGTGGTTTGTTTGGACTATTGGCCAGTCTGGCGGAGTTGCGCCGCACTGGATACGCCGCACCGATGCCGACCGAAATTAGCATACTAGCAGCAGACTGCTCAGCAGAAGCCCGAGCGATCCATGCGAGTATGGCGAACCGCCTTCAACCAGCCCTATCGTTACATGGCCTCCGAATCAGTACAAATTACATGGATTGGGATGTGACCAAACCATTCTCAACAACCGCTTTGATGGACCAGTGGTTTCTGTTATGTCCAGAAACTGACTTGTATCTCGTATTTATCTCGGCTTTCAGCGGCTTCATGTCGAAGAATACCGACGTGGTTCTCGAAGCTGTTCGTGACATTGCTAAGCGTCTTCACGATAAGTCTTTTCACGTCGCATGGATAGAGCCAAGTTCCAACGACAGCGATAAAGTTATCCCAAAAATCTATCATGCGTTGCTCGGATTGTTTGGGCTAAGTTCTAAAGGTAAGGGGACCGAACCGAAGGAAAAATTTGTCTACGTTCATCCATTCACCTCGGAAGAACTTAACGGCCAAGCCAGTGTGGTGCCGTGGGAACGGATTAGCTGATGGAAACACTGAAAATTGACTTTGATACCCTTGCAGCGCGCGCTTTAAACGCTAGCAGGTCAACACACAAACCGACCTATGCTGGCCTACGCATACTCCTTCAATCATTATCTAGCGACCAAAGCACATTTGCCGCTTTCCTCGAACGCCAATCTGAATACAGGAAGAGCTGGCGTTATTTCGGATTCCAGGTCGTGAAGGAAGCCTCGAAAGGGAAACCGACTACTTTTCGCAACTGTGTCATCGGCAGCCCTCTCACAACGTTGGTCGAAGCTCACATACTCAGCTTGATGGCCAGAGAGCCTGTGTTTGCTGTGCCACCGTGTGCTTATAGCTATCTCTGGCCGGCTACAAGTCTGACTGGCCGCAACTTCGGGCATTTCTTGGACGGTTACGATCGGAGAACGCGGTCAGTTGGACATTGCCTGACACAAAACCCAGGCACGGTAGCCATAGTCACGGACTTGAAATCATTTTACCCAAGCGTTCAGAAAGACCGACTCCGTGCCGAGATTGTTCGGCGTTGTAGTCAAGTTCCGGATGCTGCTACACGGGGTTCAATCGAGCAGTTTGCACTAAGTCTACTCGACATGGTTTCACCTAAGACCAGTGGTCTCCCTGTTGGCCCAGATATCTCCCACGCTTTGGCCCACCTCGCGCTTGCTCCAGTGGACAATGCACTCCAGGCCCAATTCGGGAATCGCTATTTTAGATACGTTGATGACATTGTCCTGATCGTTCATCAGTCGGAAGTAAAAGCCTCGTTGCATGCACTCCGAAGCACGATCTCAGAAGAAGGGTTAGCGTTAAATGAGGACAAGCAGGATGAGGTCGATCTAGCGGTCTGGCATTCGGAGTCAATGGATTTCACGGCATCTGGTAATAGCTCGGGATTCAACTCATTGCTTCAAGCAATCACCCTGTTTTTGATCTGGAAGCCAAATGAATGCGATTCCCTCCAATCTCGACTGCGAGATGAAGGCTTTTCGTTACCAATCGGGCGGATAAGTAGCCTCGCCAAGTCAAAACGATTTCGAGGGCATGTCCGCCACAAATTTCGCGGACTTTTCGGTTGGCTCTTTGGCTTATTCACCACGCAGGATAAGCTCTTGCGTCTTGCTAGGACCGTTCGACAAGAACTCACTACACAGGCTGAAAGACTAGCGACACAGCCACCGCCAATCAGCCCTCAGCGTCGTCGTTGGTATGTTCAAAATCGGCGATCAGTTCTCAACTGCTTGCTCTACCTTTACTCCCCCTCCGAGTACCCAAAAATAGTTCAGTTGATTCCAAGTATTGACGACTTTGAAGAAACCCGTCTTGTTCTCGATGCATTGCTAACAAGAAATTGTTCTGAGGCACTTAGCCATCCTGGCAGGGTCGTTACAAGTATTTGTCAACTCTGGCCGGAACACTACGGCCATGATCTACCGCAGCTAAATTGGCCAACGGACCCGACCCGCGCCGAGGCTGAGGCGGCAGCACACTTTGCACTCTATCTGTCCATTCTCCCGCCGAAACAATTCCTCACCACGCTGGCAACTCAAGCACTTGGGGCAAGTTCACTCATTCAAATGTGCGGCTCAGGAAAAGCCGACAAATCAGCCATCACCTCATTGAGCTATTTGGACGAGATGAGCCAACTATTCCAGAGCATCCCACATGACGAGGTCAAAAGACTAATTACCTGCCGATTCGATGAACTTGAAGATGTAGGGCTTGACGGATTGTTGTTGAGTGGGGGAACTTCACTATTGCCAGGCGATTTCGCGTATCATTCCGGTTAACAACCCACTTTGCAAGCAAACAGTTGGGCCAGATGAAGTTCCTGGCCGGGCTGGTGGTGTTCCGCGACGAGGGCTTGCTCCACGACTTCGAGAAGTCGAAGCGGTCGTTCATGGCGGGTATGGGCGGGCACCGGTCGTGCTGGTCAAGAACATCCTCGACGTACTGGAGAAGCTCCGCGACTTTCGCGGCCGGTCGCCTGTCCTGTTCGACCTGCGCCTCGACTCCGGCCTGCTCGACGTGCCGATCCACCGCATGGCCGCCGCCCGTGCCGTTGCGGGCGGCGCCGGCCGTGCCGCTGTTCCCGGTCGAACTGTTGTCACCGTGGATGGCGGAGTGGGCGAGCGCCCAAGCCATTGAGTTGCAAGTGCCGGTCGATCTCCCCGCCATGTTGGCCCTCGGTGCGGCGGCGGGCGGGTTGGCGCGGAAAGTCAGCGTCACCTCGTGGGCCGGGTGGGGAGGCGAGCCGGTCAACCTGTTCGTGATGTGCGCATTACCGCCGGGGGAGCGCAAGTCTGCGGCGTTCCGCAAGGCCTTGGCACCCGTCGTGAGGGCGGAGAAGGCTGCACAAGAGGCCGCCGAACCGGGCACCCTGGCGGCGGAAAGTGACCACCGCGTCGCGTCGAAACGGGTGGCCCACCTGGAAGACAAGATAGCGAAGGCCACGAAGGACGACGCGGGGGCGCTCCGCGACGAACTCCGGGCCGCACGGCAGGAACTCGAAAAAATCATCGTGCCGGTCCGACCCTTGTTCCGGGTGGACGACGACACCCCGGAGATGTTGGCGTTAGAGTTGTGCCGACAGCACGGGCGGTTGCTGGCCGCGTCCCCCGAGGCGAAGACGCTCGAAAACATCGTCCGCGACAAGAAGGCCAACTTCGACGTGTTCTTGAAGGGCCACGCGGGGGACGACATGCGGGCCGGTCGCATCTCGCGGGGCCGGGACCAGCGCGACAAACCGGCCCTAACGTGCCTTTACAGCCCGCAACCGGCCGTGCTTGAGGAGTTGGCGGAGACGCCGGGTCTCGCCCAACGCGGGTTCATGGCGCGGTGGTTCTACAGCCTCCCCGTCAGCAACGTCGGGTATCGTGACTGCTCGAAACCGACGGACCCGGTTCCGGACGAAACCGCGCAACGGTACGCGGCGTTGATGGCGGGCCTCTGGCAATTACCCACCCCGGAAACGGATCTGATTTGCGACATGCAATTGACTGCGGACGCGGCCACGGTTCTGACCGCCTTCACCGTCGAGGTGGAGGCCCTGTTGCGACCGGGCGGGTTGTTGAACGGTCTGGCCGGGTGGGGGAACAAGGCGGCGGGGTTGGCGGTCCGCGTCGCCGGGATCCTCGCGTGTACCGACGCCGTCGGTCGGGACGAACCCCTACCCTACGTGATCGACGCCGACGCCGTGACCCGTGCCGTCCGCTTGGTCAAGGAGTACGCGATCCCGCACGCCATCGCCGCGTTCGACCTGATGGGGACCGAGCCGACCGTCGTACTTGCCCGTGTGGTTTTGAACCACCTCCGCAAGCAGAAGCCGATGCCAACA
Organism: Fimbriiglobus sp.; assembly: GCA_031368205.1. GTDB lineage: Bacteria > Planctomycetota > Planctomycetia > Gemmatales > Gemmataceae > Fimbriiglobus. The sequence goes on from JANLRE010000672.1 coordinate 5,027, forward strand.
TCGTTCAGTTGCCGCGACGTGTTCCGCGGGTTGCAGGGGCGGTTTTCCACGGTGGACGAACTGCTCCCTGTGTTGGAGCTATTGGAGCGACACGAGTTGATCCGTCCGACCGGCGAACCCCCACGCCCCGGCCCCGGACGCAAGCCGTCCCCGGTCTACCTGATTAACCCGAAAGCGTTCGGTGAGGATGGGCTAACGTGACAGAATGGACACAATGGACAGAACGCCTGCCGTCTCTCCGGACGTTCTGTCCATTGTGTCCATTCTGCCACGGGATGGCTTATGCTGATCCGCCAAAGGAACCCCAACACCCTACCGGGGCCGCTCCGTGTAGATTCGGCGGTTGCCCTTACCAGGCTGGCGCGTTGTCCCGTATCGGTTATACTTCTCACGCTCATTCGGCCACGACCTCAGTTACTACGAGGGATGGCCTTTGTTCGCAAAGGTACCGTTAATCATGGCTTCTATCTCGAAAGACCCCTCTGGGAACCGCACGATTCAATTCGTGGGCGCGGACGGTAAACGTCGGTCCATCCGCCTCGGCAAGGTGAACGCCAAACAAGCCGAATCCCTCAAACTCAAAGTCGAGACCCTTGCCGCTTCTGTTGCCGCGAAGCTGCCCCTCGATTCGGAAACCGCCGCATGGCTCGGGAACATCGGCGATGACCTTTCCGCAAAACTTGCCGGAGTCGGCCTCACCCCTGCTCGACAATCCACTCGACTCGGCGATTTTCTCTCCGCGTACCTCAAACGCCGCGAGGCCGACGCAAAGCCCGCAACAATCACCCACATGGGCACCGTGCGAAATGATCTGGTCCGATTTTTCGGAGAAGCAATCGAACTGCGGAGCATCACGGAACAAAAAGCCGACGACTTCAGAATTCACTACCTGACACGATTACCGAAACTCGCTGCCGCGACTGTCGCCCACAGGTTGAAAGATGTTCGGTTGTTCTTCGAGCACGCCCGCAAGATGAAGCTCATCACCGAGAACCCGTTCCGCGACATATCCGCAACGTCGGTGCTACCCGAGGAGCGCCGCCACTACATCAGCGTGGCCGATACGGAAAAACTGTTAGCCGCGAGTAACCCGACTTGGCGCACGATTATCGCATTAGCCCGTTATGCAGGAATGCGGTGCCCGTCAGAAGTACTTTCCTTGAAGTGGGAACACGTCAACTTCGAGACGAACCGAATGACGATCCCGAGTCCGAAGACGGAACACCGCCCCGGCAAGGCATATCGTGTCGCTCCGATCTTTGCCCTGCTTCGCACGCATTTGGAGGACGCATTCGAGCTTGCGGAAGAAGGGGAGGTGTTCGTGGTCGGAGGCACCCAGGGCGAAACGTACCGCGCCGCATCACACGGCAAAAACGGCTGGGTGGGGTGCAACATCCGAACAACATTCGAGAAAATTGTTCGCCGTGCCGGACTGAAACAATGGCCCCGACTCTTCCACAACTTACGGGCTTCGTGTGAAACGGACCTGGTTCACGAACACCCGATTCATGCCGTGTGTTCGTGGATCGGGAACACGCCCGCTATCGCCAACCGGCACTACCTGCAAGTCTTGGATTCGGACTTCAGAAAGGCCGCGCAAGGCGGTGCAAATTCCGGTGCAGTCGTGGTGCAAAATGCGGTGCAGACAGGATCGCCCGTAAACGGGCAGAAGGCAACACACCGGGCGGGAACGCTAGAAAACCTAGCGTCTTGTCCCGTTACGGTGTCTGCTGCACGATTGTGTACGGTTGTACAGATGGGGCCTGCCGGACTCGAACCGGCAACCAATCCGTTATGAGCGGACTGCTCTAACCATTGAGCTAAGGCCCCTTGTTGGGAAAAGCCATTTTACGGCGATCGTCCCGTTACCGCTAGAGACCGATCCTGTTTTCGATTGTCGGCAATCCGTGGTTTGGCCCCCACGTGCGACGGCTCCGTTAATCACGGTCGTTCAGGATCCGCGCTCGTTCGCTGGCCGTCACGTTGGGGTCGGGGAGGCCGCTTTGGGCGGCTTGCCGTGCGGCCTTTGCCGCGTCGGGTTGTTGGAGACGGGTGTAGACTTCGGCGAGATAGAGGTTGGCCCGTGGGTCGGTGGGGCGGTCGTCGTGGGCCGCACGCAAGGCGAGAAGTGCCTTCGAGAGCGTCTGTTCGGCGCTGTTTTCGTCGTGGCGTTCGGCGTCGCCGTCCCAGCGTTTCACCAGAAGTAACAAGCCAATTCCGCGATGTAGGTTTTCGTGGAAGTCGTCGTTGGTGGTGGACGCAATTTCCATGAGCCGGGTGTGGCAATGCACGAGATGTTTGTGCGCCTGTCCGGTCGTCGGTTGCGCGTCCGCGACGAAGCGTTCAAACTGCCCACGGGCTTCGAGTGCCTTTCCTAAACGGAACAGCAACTCCGCTACGTGGGCACGGACCATCAAGGCGTTCGGGTTGGCCTTCACGTGGGATTGCAAGTAGGGCAACGCGGCAGGCTCATCGCCCCGGTCCAGGCACTCGGCGGCTTTCATCAGCGCGTCGTCGGATGGTGGCGTTGCGATTGTGTCGGCATTTGAACTCTCGGCCCGACGGTCATCCGGCCAGCGGAACGGCGCGAAACAGCCGACCGCAAACAGGCCCAAGAGCAGAACAATACCCCCACGCATCGCATCGCCCCGCAACCGGAGAAACCGGAGTTGATGCGGGTTTTATCGAAGATTCCGACGGGAGCGGTGTAGGTAAACTGGACAAGCCAGCGAATCCCAGCGTGAAGCTAGGTAAAGTGATCGGGTGGTGCGGATTGAAGTGGCGAAGTGGCGAAGTGGGAAACTTCAACTCGGGTTACCGCAGTACGAATGAACACAACTCGTTGCCGACGAGCAGGGCATATTCGGGGTCGGTTTGCGCTTCGGTGGTTGTGCCGGAACTGGTCATCAATCGGATGGCATAGGCGTGATGGAGTCGTTGTAGACCCGTGTGAAATTCGGGCACCGTGAGCGTGGCGGTTTGGTCGCCGATTGCGTCGAACAGTTCGTCGAGAGGGCACGCACCCGCAGCGCCGGCTTCGGTGCGGCGGTCGAGGTAGGCGAGCGCATCGTTGGCCCACGGTACCAGTTTCGTCAGCGGGTCCGGAAGAAGTGTGCGTGCCAAGTCCGCCCGACGCAACGCCGAATCCACCCGCTCCGCGAGCCAATCGAGGCGGCGTAGCATTTCGCTCGATTGTCGCTCGAAGCGTTCGGAAACGGCGTCGATCATCTGCTTAGCATCGTCCATCCAAAGCGGCACCCCGGCCCGCGTTTGGCCGATGACCTCGCGCAATTCACGCAGCACCGCTTTGGGCGAATCCCGATCGTGAACGAACGCCACCCCCTTTGGCGTGACCCGCACCCACTCGACGATCATCTTCCCCTTCGTCTCGGTGCGAACGGTTTCGAGCAGGCCCTCGGTGATGGCGGCCAGTGCCGCCTCCGCGTAAATCCCGGTGCGGATCGGGAACAGCCCCGCGAGTTTCCCGGCCCGATACAGCCGATGCTCGCCCGGTTCGGCCACCGCTTTCTTCACCGCGTCCAGTAACACTTCCGCCAACTTCACGTCCGCAACAACCGGCAACGGAAGCCCCTCGATCGCCATCGGGGACGGTGGCGCGGGTGTTGTAAAATCGAGCACGACCGCAGGCGTGGCGGTGACGGTGTCCATACCGGGTAACCTGTCTCTGTTGTTCCTGAATCGTCCGTGCCTACTGTAATCGTGTCGGCGTAGCAAAATAAAGCCCACCTTCGGGAGAGTCCGGTGTCCGCATCTGTACAGAAACGTATCCTCAGCGGCGTTCAGCCGTCGGGGAAGCTGCACCTTGGCAATTACTTCGGGGCGATTCGACAGCACATTGCATTGCAGGAGCAAGGGGAAGCGTTCTACTTCATCGCGGACTATCACGCGCTGACCACGTTGAAGGAAGCCGAAGCGCGGGAAGCGGATGCGGCGCAACAAGCGGGCAAAACGACGTGGCGCACGGCGCGGGAAATCCTGGCGGACAACGTGTGGGATGTGGCATTGGACTATCTCGCACTCGGTTTGGACCCGACGAAGGCAACGTTTTACCGGCAGTCCGATGTACCGGAAGTGTGCGAACTAGCGTGGATGTTATCCACCGTCACCGGCATGGGATTGTTGGAGCGTGCCCACTCGTACAAGGACAAAGTTACGCACGGGATTACCCCGACCGTCGGCTTGTTCACGTACCCGATTCTGATGGCCGCCGACATCCTGATTGTTCGGTCGCACGTGGTGCCAGTCGGACGGGATCAGGTGCAACACCTCGAAATGACCCGCGACATGGCGGGGTACTTCAACACGAACTACGGCGACGTGTTCCCGATGCCGCAAACTCGCATTCAAGAAGACACCGCTGCGGTGCCGGGGACCGACGGCCAGAAGATGAGCAAGTCCTACGGCAACACGATCGAAATCTTCGCCGAAGGCAAGCCGTTGAAGAGCGCCGTGATGAGCATCGTCACCGACAGCACGCCGTTGGAAGAGCCAAAAAATCCCGACACGTGCAACGTCTTCGCGCTGTACAAGCTGTTCGCCACGAGCAGTGAACAGGCCATACTCGCCGAGCAATACCGCAACCCGTCGCTGGATAGTGACGCCCGCAAAGGCCGCGCCTTCGGCTATGGCGACGCGAAGAACCTACTACTAATGAAGATTGACGCTTACTTTTCTGCCGCCCGTGATCGTCGCAAGCAACTGGCCGCGACCCCGGACGCCGTCGAAGCGGTGTTGCGTGACGGCGCGCAGCGAGCCAGAGCCGAAGCGCGGAAAACGATGGCCCTGGTCCGCACTGCCATCGGGATGCACGCTGCTCCCGTGGCGAATTCATGACAAGGAAGACCCATGCTGATTGTGTTGTTCGACATTGACGGGACGCTGATTCGTACCGGCGGCGCTGGGAAAGCGGCGATGGAAGTGGCCCTCCGGACGGCGTTCGGCGTGACCACAATTAACGACGTGGTGCCGTACAGCGGCCGCACCGATCAGGCCATCACGCGCGACTTGCTCAGCGCCCACGATTTGCCGACGACGGATGCGAATCAAGCCACGCTTCAAACGGCGTACTTGACGGCACTGCCCGCGTGTTTAACCAAGATCGGTGGCACCATTTGCCCCGGCATCCCGGAGATTTTGAACACGTTACACCCGCGAAGTGATGTCGTACTCGGGCTGCTGACCGGCAACGTGAAACGCGGCGCGGAGCGGAAGCTGCTGCACTTCGGGTTGTGGGATTTCTTCCCCGTCGGCGGCTTCGGCGACGTTCACCACGACCGCGATGACGTCGCCCGCTCCGCCGTCGCCGCCGTCGAAACCCACACGGGCAATCGGGTGAACGCCGCCGAAATCTGGGTCATCGGCGACACCCCACTTGATGTGAAGTGCGCCCGCGCGATCGGCGCCAAGGTCGTGGCCGTCGCCACCGGCTGGCACCCGATCGAGGAACTCCACGCCACTGGCGCCGACGTGGTGCTGAACGATCTGTCGAACCCGCAAGACTTTCTGGGCTTACTGAAGTAGAAGGATGTCACTGAGAGTGAGGGAGCATAAAGCCCACGGATTATGATCCGTGGGCTTGCGCTACCAACCCAATCCTGTTGAGTGTTCATCCATGCCCAGCGCCACGACGGGGTTTGTTCCGAGCCGACACGGGTTCCCGTTTCCGAACTCGTACCCGCCCGGCACGCCGGTGATTGAGGTGCCGACGCCGTTGGGGATTCTCCCGATCGGGGATGCGAGTTATGGTGTGTGTGGGGGCATGGTGTTTGCGGCAGTCGATCTATTTTTGTTCGGGCAGCCGCGACCGACCGAACCTGACCCGCCGGTGTTTCGCTACCTCTGCAAGCGGTTAATTGATAGCTGGAATATGCCGTTCGGCGTGCTGAAGTATTACGACTGGCAGCGCCGACCGGCAGCGAGCAAAACGTTCGCCGGGGTGCGATTTGCGGACGGGTTGTTGCGGTTGACGATCGTGGAAGAGTGGCCGAAGATTCGCCGGTCGATTGACGCCGGGTTGCCCGCTGCGCTGGGCGTCGTCAAGTCGTCGTCGTTCAGTCCACGGGCGCTGAACAAGAACCACCAAGTGCTGGCGCACAGCTACGAACTCGACGGAGATGAAAGCACCGTCACGCTCCACGTCTACGATCCCAATTACCCGAACGACGACACCGCTGCGATCACCTTCGGGCTACTCGACCCCGACGCGGACACGCCGATTCTCCACAGTTGCGAAGGGGCCACCGTTCGTGGCCTTTTCCTGACGGAGTACAGCCGCCCCGTCGAATCGCCCGTGTTTTAGGGCACTTTCAGCAACCATATCTCGTCGAACGGCTTGGGTTGTTCGAGCGTGATGGAGTGAACTTTAATGAGTTCCAGCACCGCGAGGAACAGGCCGATTAACCGGGACTTGTGGTACGGCGGTGTGAACAAATCGCGGAACGCGATCCGCCCGGCGCTGTGAACCCGGTCGCGGATTTGGTCCTCATAGATGTGCTGCGGCGTTTCATCCACCAGTATGGTGGTCGAGTGAATCGCCTGCGTTTCGCGGACGATGCGGGCGAACGCGCTGACGAGATCCCACAGTTCCACGGGCCGCATCGCCGGGGCGCCGGGTGGGGTTTCTTCGGCGGGTGCGATGCGGTGCAACCGCGTGCTGTGCTTCTCCGCTTGTTGTTCCAGCGCCACCGCCGCGTCTTTGAACTTGCGGTACTCCAGCAGTTGCTTCACGAGTTCCCGGCGCGGGTCGGGTTCGTCATCCGCTTCGGTCACCCGATCGACCGGCAACAACGACTTGGCTTTAATCTCCATCAAGGTCGCGGCCATGACGAGGAAGTCCCCCGCGAGTTCGACATCCAGTTCCTGCATGACGGCTAAGAACGCCAAAAACTGTTCCGCAAGAAGTGCGATGGAAATGTCCAGAACGTCCACCTCGTTCCGCTTCACCAAATAAAGAAGCAGGTCGAGCGGGCCGTGAAACGAATCGAGTGCAACTTGGTAATGCAACATGGCAGTCGGGGCGAGGGATCGGGGCGAGGGGTGAGAGCAAGAAGTAACGGATTTCGCCTCCAGCGCCTACGTCGCTTGCGTAAAATTGGCTGGGGTTCACCAAGTCGTGGCTCGCCTTGCGGGAATCGGCTTGGTGCGACAAAATAGACGTGACCGAGGCGGATCAGAAATTGGGGTTGTTGATGGAATTCAAGGACAGCGTTGTACTGGTTTTTGATACCCACAGGATTCGCGTCAATGCCACACGAACGCGCATCCATCCGGCGATTTGGTCTGCGTGACGGGTTTCGCACAGCGCTGCGACTCCTCCGGAGTCGGAGAAACTGTGGCGACGGTGACCTGGGGTGTCGCTACGCTCAACCCCAGGCTAATGGCTGCCATCCCTTCGGGATCAAAGCAACCCGAGG
>JANLRE010000687.1:0-1060 GCA_031368205.1 Fimbriiglobus sp.
TGTTTGTCGGAAGAGACCGCGAACACGACGGATTTTTTGTTGACCCGAGGCAGAGCTTGCTGAAGCGTTTTAACAAGGGCTTCCGCACTGGGGATATTGTGCGCGGAGTCAATCACGATGGCAGGCCGAATCGAAACCCGCTCGACACGCGCCGGCCAGTGAACGTCCCGTAACCCCGTCAGCACGGATTCGTCCGGGATGGACAGCCCCACTTGGCGTAACTGCTCGACTGCGGCCACAGCGACCGCCGCATTGGCCGCTTGGTGCTCTCCAAGTAATCCCAACGTTAACGCCGGCCAGTGACAGTGTGGTGTCACAAGGTGCATCACTTGACGAGCATCGTCGTCGAGCGTCGTCTGAAATTGAACGTCGCGGCCGATTTGCACCACAGCCGTTCCGTTGGCCTTGGCGATGTCGGCGATCAACTGCTGGGGTCCAGTTTGCATCACACCACTCATCACGGGAACACGCCGTTTGATGATTCCCGCTTTTTCATACGTGATGGCTTCGAGTGTGTTACCCAACTGGGCCATGTGGTCGAAGCCGATGGAAGTCACCACCGATAACAATGGGTTGCACACATTGGTGCTGTCGTACCGCCCGCCGAGTCCGACTTCAATGACGGCGACTTCGACCCGGCGGTACACGAAGTGGAGAAAACAGAGGGCCGTACTCAGTTCAAAGAATGTGGGCGACGCCAATTCCGCCGTGCGTTCCATCTGCTCGACGATCGGGGCGAGTTGCGTGACGAGTGCGGCGAGTTCGGCGTGGGTGATCGGCACCCCGTTCACTTGAATTCGTTCTTCGACGTGGACCAAGTGCGGCGACGTGAAAAGCCCCACACAATACCCGCTGCATCGCAAGACATTGGCGAGCATGGCACAGGTGCTGCCCTTGCCTTTCGTCCCGGTGACGTGAACGATGCGTAACCGTTCGTGCGGATCCCCCAACGCCCGGAGCAACGCCCGCATCCGCTCCAGTTTGAGATCGTTCGGCAGTGCGGACCGAACCTCGTAGTTGATTCGCCCGAACCAGAATGCAATTGCCTCGTCGTAGGTCA
>JANLRE010000717.1:0-1536 GCA_031368205.1 Fimbriiglobus sp.
CAAACGAGATGGTTGCCGAGGCGGAAGACATCCTTCATCTTCGGTTGAAGTTCGAGAATACGGAAGTAGGCATCGCTTTGGGCTTTGACGACCACCGTTTTGGTTTTGGCTGCGAACTGGTCGTCGATCCACACGCCGCCAATTTCCACGCAGTTGCGACCATACGCTTGCTGATTGGCCGTCATACTCAGCCGGTTTTGGCCGCGAAGAGTGTTCGAGGCGAGCGAGAGATCAACGCCCAATTTCCCTTCTTGATTCTGTCGTAATCGACCAGTGGTGTAGTTGGATTGGGCATCTTGCAGGGACTTCGAGTCGTCCTTGGCCCGGCGAAGAGCGTCCGCAAAGGCTTCGTTCCGCTTGTCGGCGGGGATGCGTTTCAACTCGGCGTCGATCGCTTCCGATTGCATCGCACCGCGGTTGGAAGCAATGTCACCGCCCTTCCCTTTTTCACCGGGCGCTGTTTTCTCGGCTTGCTGTTTCGCAAACTCGGAGACTTTCATCGGTGCACCCGCAGACATCCCACCTGGGCTTCCAGCACCGCCTGGCCCGCCTGGGAATCCCAACGGCATTGGTCGCCCTGGCCCGCTACCTGGGAGTGCCGCCGGGTCACCCTTCGAGATACGAATCACGGGCATCGGGCCGTCGGGGACGACAAGGTAACTGGTGTACGGCGTGGCGATGCCGTACTTCTTGGCGAGTGTGGTGACTTCGTCAACGACTTCTTTCGATTCTCCACTCACGCGAATTTGATCCAGCAAGTAACCGACTTTGCGGCGTGCCCAGAGATGTTCGACGAACTCGCGGCCCTCTTCGGTCTTCACCGGGAAGGTGAGTTCGTAAACCAGTTCGCGTTGTTCCGAACCGACGATCCCGTTTAGTTTAATCGCGGCTGGCCCATGACCGGAATAGCGACCGATCACCACAAGTTGCCCACCGTGAAACAGGTCCGGCAACTTCGGCGGGTACACTTCGTTGAACTTGATGTTGGTCGCCGTGAGCTTCACGTTGGTCATGACCGGGTGGCTAATTTTCGCTTGCAAGCTGGCGGCTTTGGCTTCGATGTCTTCAGCAGGTCGCACGTAGGTGCTTAACGCGCGGGTGCTGTCCGCCAGTTGATCGAGCATCGCTGCGTTGACATCGTCCCCGACGCCGAAGGTGAAAATCCGCGTGCTTTCGGTGTTCCGCTTGGCGACGTTCTGCACGATCTTGTTGGGGTCGCGTTCATCCAGTGTCGGGATTCCATCGGTGAAAAAGACGATCGTGGACGACCGGCTCGCGTCCTTGCTGCGCATGTCGAGCGCCGCATCGAGTGCCGGTTGAATCGCCGTACCACCACCGGCGCGCAAGTCATCGACCCACTTCCGTGCCCGTTCGAGATGGTCTTTGCTCGCGGTGGTAAGTTTGTCTTCGTAGGTCCGCACGGTGCTGGCAAAGCCAATTAGCCCGAACCGGTCCCCTTCCCCGAGTTCACTCATGAGGTGTTTCAGGGCCTTCTTGGCCTGGGACATTTTCAGATCCGACATGCTCCCGGACGTG
>JANLRE010000773.1:0-4223 GCA_031368205.1 Fimbriiglobus sp.
TGGGCTGCGATGGCGTCCTGCTCAACACCGCCATCGCCAGCGCCCAAGACCCGTTGCGAATGGCCTACGCGATGCGGCACGCCATCGAAGCCGGACGGCTGGCGTACCTCGCGGGCCGCATCCCAAAGAAACTGTACGCCAACGCCAGCAGCCCCACCGAAGGGCTGATTCGCCCCGCCGCGAAGTAACCCAGGCCCCCGCCATGTTCACGGACGTGTCACACCTGATTGCCAATAACCCACCGCGTTGGGATGTCGGTGCTGTCGTGTGTGACCTGGACGGCGACGGCGTGACGGAGGTGGTGATCGCCGGGACGCCGGGACGGGTGCTGAAGTGGGTTCGCGGGTCGTTGCGTGAAATTGCTACTCCACATTTTGTAGACAAAAATCAAGCCGTGCTTTGTGTCGCAGCAGCGGACATGGACGGGGACGGTCGGGAAGAACTGTTGGTCGCCACGGAAACGAAAACGCACGTCTGGGGTCAAAAACCGGATCGCCAATGGGCGGATTTGTTGCAGGGCGTACCGGGCCTCACCACGGTACATCGGGTATCTGTCCTCGATCGACGTGGGACCGGGAGATATGGGTTTCACGACGGGTGGCAGGGTTGGGAACTGACTTCGTCGGGACGCGCATCAACGGCACACCCGGTCGATCTGGGACGATCCTCGAATGAGATTCAATTTTGGTCCCCACTCTGGGCCGGGATGTTGCTTTCAGATCGGTGTGATTTCATCAACGATTACGCTGTTTTCAAGAATCTCGGTGATGGTCGGTTTGAGAACGTAGCCGAGGATTATCACTTCGAGGGCATTCGAGATTGGACCCACGTAGCGGTTTTCGATGCGGACGGTGACGGGCGACTCGATCTTTGTGCGACCAGCCGCAACGGAGCGCACCGCTTACTTGTCCGCCAAATTGACGGGACGTTTCGGGACCGGGCCACGCCCGCGCTAGCGATGCCGAGTTCGGTGCGATGCGTGGTGGTTGCGGATTTCGACAACGACGGCTTTGAAGAACTTTTCTTCCACAACCACGCCGAACCGAACCGGCTCTTCCGGATGCCTGAATGCCGGTTGCTGGATTGTGGTGCGGCGTCCGAACCAGAGGGCACCGGCACCGCCGCGACGGTCGCGGACTTCGACGGCGATGGGCAACTTGAATTGTTGTTGCTTCATGGCGAATCGGCGGCCCAACCGCTTAGCCTTTTCAAGACCACTCCGAACAATAACGGGTGGCTACGGGTTCAGCCACTCACCCGGTTCGGGGCACCCGCTCGCGGCGCTCGGGTGCGGCTGAAAGCCGGTGGCCGCGAGCAGGTCCGCATCATCGACTCCGCGTCCTGCGAACCCGTCGCACACTTCGGTTTGGGGAAAGTTGAAACTGTGGATTCGGTGACAATCACTTGGCTGGACGGGGCGACACGAACACTGACTTCTCCGGCACTTCGGCAGACACTTCAGGTTGAGTATCCGTTTGGGTGATTGGCCCCTTGGCTGAAAAGCCCACGGATTATCATCCGTGGGCTTTGGGGGGGTGTCACCATCATCCAACAATATGCAAAGAAAAACCCGAAACCCGATCCCCGATCCCCGATCCCCGATAAAATGCCCGCATGAAACACCTTCCGGACTTATTTCCCGTCGTGCAGAGCCGTATTGTCGCGCCTGTGTTGATCGCTATGGGACCGCCTTGGCCGGTCACGCAAATGATCGCGGGCTTGCAAGGCAAAGACTCAACAGTCAGCCCATTCGTTCCCATCGAAGGGGCGACGGCGATCGACGACATCACCTGCTTTCAGATGGACGTTTTCCAATCAGCGCGGCTCCGCGAAAAGCTGTCGCACGAAGGGTTAACGGCGGAGGTCGTGACGGCACCGGATTTGTGGGATTTACCGGCTCGCTTCAAGACCGTACTGTTCCCGGCGGCGGCGTTTTCGGACCGGGAATTGAAGTTGGACATGGTCGAACAAGGCTACCACGTCCTCGCGGAGGGTGGGCGGTTCATCACGCTGTCGGAGTACGAAAAGGACACGCAGTTTGCGAAGTGGCACAAGCGCATTTTCGGCAAGTACGGCGAGTCGCCGACCAGCGACGTGGGAATGGCATTTTGGAGTACCCGCACCGGCGATCAACCGCGTCGCCGTCATGCGATGACGTTCCACGCCCGCATCGGTGACGACCCGTCGATGAGCTTCGAGAGTTGGCCCGGCACATTCAGTTACGGTCGAATGGACGGCGGCGCACGGGCCATGCTGGAAGTCGCTCAGAGTGTGGGTGTCAAAGAAGGCGAAACGGTCCTCGACATGGGGTGTGGCAATGGCGCGGTCGGCTGTTTGGCTAGTCCGTGGGTCGGGGCAACGGGCAGCGTGGTGTTCGTCGATAGCAACGTCCGCGCCACGACCTTGACAGAATTGAACGCGAAAGCCAACGGGTTGAAGAATTACCGCATCCACCTTAGTGCGTCGCTCGAAGGCCTGGAGCCAAGCACGTTCGACGTGTGTTTAGCCAACCCGCCGTACTACGCCAACTCCGAAGTCGCCCGCATGTTCATCGCCAGCGCGCGGGAGTTGCTACGCCCCGGCGGACGGTTCTTCCTGGTGACCAAAATGCCCGTCCAAACCATCCCCGAAGTCGTGGAAACCTTCGGCGATGTCGAGTCGATCGACAACCGTGGTTACACGATCCTGATCGCGCGGGTGTAACCACGAATCAAACGAATCAAACGAATCAAATCTAAATCATACCTGATCGAGATTCATGCGTCTGATTCGTTCGATTCGTGATTTTCGTGGTGAATCGTTTTCTCACTGTGTGAGGCGGCGATAGAAAACGGTACGGACGCTGCGTCCGACTTCTTGCCAGCGGGGGGATTTTGACAGGTACGCATCCAGTGGCGGTTGCTCGGGGTCGGTGGCGACGAGGGCGTGGGTGCAGCCGTACTGGTCGGCGTACTCTTCGATCTTCTTCGGATGCTCCCAAAGCATATCGACATAGGCGCTCGTCCAGGCGTCCCCGAAGAGTTCAAAGCGATCGTCCATGAACGATTTCCATTTCGGATGGTGGTAAATCCAATACCCGCCGAGGTTGCAATCGTTCAGGATGCGGGCGTGCGGTCCGGTGCGGGCCATCTCCGCTTCGATGGTTTCGGTCAAATCGGTGGGCGTGAACCGGGTGTCGAGTCTCGCCCAGCCGTGGCCAATCACCGGCACTTCCACACCGCCCACTTGCAAGCCTACCGCTGTTAGAACCGCGATGATCGGCAACGCGAACGTCACGGGGCGGAGTTGCACATCACCACTGCCGTAGGCAAGGCTGTCGCCGTATTTCTTGAGCAGTGTCTGCCAAATCGTGTGCGGCCAGAAGTCGGCGATCACAACCCCGGCGGTGATGGCGAAGAGTGGCCCTTGGCGAATGCCCTTGAACGTGAGTGCTAGCCAGACCAACGGAATCAACCAGGTGATGCGGAACTCGCGGCGAGACTTCGGTAACACGCCCGCCAACAGCACCACGTAAAACAGTCCGCACGCGGCGATGACTTGGTCGAGTCGTTGCGTCAGGTCGAGCGGCTTGTGTTCACTAACCACATCTTTTAACACCGCCGAACCGACGATCCGTTGCCACGTATGAATCATCTCCATGCCGAACGGGTTGTCGAACGGCGTCAGGGCACAGGATGCCAGAATGCCCGCGATCAACCCCGCACTTCGCCACGACCGAATCGGGCCATCCCGCTTAGCCAGGAATAACAAGCCCCAGCCCGCGAGCGCCAAGCCGAAGGTCATCACCCCGCCCAACACCCCGGCGTGCAGATTCGTCCAGAGTATGAACAACGGAATTAGCCCCGCCAGCCGTGCGGTACTGACACAGCCCCGGTCAAAATCAACGAGGCAACCCATCGTCCAACCCAGCAGCGCAATCGTGGCCATGTGCGGTCGGACGTAAAAGTGAAACGACGCCGTGAACAGCACCGCCCCGGTCAACACCCCCGCCAGTGCCCAGTGCATCCCCGCTTGCCGCATTCGCAAAAACACCCACGTGAACAGCCCGGCCACCAGCGTCACGAACCCGAGCAACATCGTGTCCAAGCCGCCGAGCCGGTGGGCCAGTGCCATCAGCACTTCGGCGCCCCATTGTTGCGGAATCCACGTTCGGCCTTCGTGGGTGTACGTGAACGGGTCCGTCGTCATGAACCCGTCGGTGAGGATGTGTTCGCCGACGACCG
>JANLRE010000779.1:0-3788 GCA_031368205.1 Fimbriiglobus sp.
CGGCGAACCCACCGCGAGCAGCCCGCCGTTCGCTAATAATGCTACGCGGTCTGCCCACGGGCCGACGAGGTTCAAGTCGTGGAGCGTCATCACCACCGCGAGATTCTGGGTGCGGGTCAATTGCCGGATCGCGGAGAGTAGGTCCAGTTGAAACCGGGGATCGAGGTGGGCGGTCGGCTCGTCGAGGAGCAAAACTTGCGGTTGTTGCGTTAATGCTTTCGCCAACCGAACCCGTTGCCACTCGCCGCCGGATAGCTCCGTGACAGTCCGATGTCGCAACGCCGTCACACTCAGCTTTTCCAACGACTCGTCGATGATGCGTCGGTCAGCGGTTGTCAGTGGTCGCCACCACCCCCGGTGCGGCGCGCGACCCAAGCTGACGAACTCGTACACCGTGAACGGCCAATCCGGCGCCAGCACTTGGGGTGCAAACGCAACATGAGCCGCCACTGCCGAAGGTGCCAAGTGCCACACGTCGTGGCCGTCCAGCGTGACAGTCCCCGCCGTTGGCCGAACGAGCCGCGATAGGGCTTTCAACAACGTCGTCTTGCCGGCGCCGTTCGGACCCAGCACGGTCAGCAATTCACCCGGTTCGATCCGCAACGACACGTCCGCAAACACCGCACGCTTGCGATAGCCACAACCCAGTTTCGATGCGACGAGGGCCATCACGTGCCCCCTGTTGCGTGGCTGGCGGTACGGCGTAGCACGATCAAAAAGATCGGCCCGCCGATTAATGCTGTGATCGCGCTCAGCGGTAATTCGAGGGGCGGCACAATGGAGCGGGCAATGCCATCGGCGATCAGAAGTAGGATCGCGCCGACCAAACCACTTGCGGGAATTAAGCGAACATGGGCCGCACCGACAAGCGGGCGGGTGAGGTGCGGCGCGGCCAAGCCGATGAACCCGACGATGCCGCCGACGGCCACGGAGGTCGCCACCACCAAACTAGCCGCCGCAAGTACCAACGCGAAAATAGCGCCGACCCGTAACCCCAACGACCGCGCCACGTCTTCGCCACAACAGACGGCATCGAGTGGCCGACCCAACAAGCACAATACGCCGGCGCCACCGAGTAATAACGGCCACGTTCGCGCCACCTCGGGCATCCCCTTCCCGTTTAAGCCGCCCATCAACCAGTAGATGATCTTCTGAAATTGCTCGTTGGCCAGCGCCATCATCAGCCAGACTAGCCCGCTCAGCATCGTGCTGATCGCCGCCCCCGCCAACAACATCGTGACCGACGGCATCCGCCCGACGGACGCAACCGCGTACACCAACCACACCGCCAGAAGTGTGCCCGCAAACGCCCCGATCGAAGTCGCGCCGATCCCGGCCACGGAACCCGTCCACCCCATCACGATCACCAGCGTCGCGCCCGTCGCGGCCCCACTTGATGCCCCGACGATAAACGGGTCCGCCAACGGGTTGCGAAACAGTGCTTGATACGCCGCCCCGGACGTGCCGAGCGCAACGCCAATCAGCATCGCTAACAGAATCCGTGGCAAACGCACTTCGTAAACGATCGTGCGAATCGGGTCGTTCGTCGGACGCCAAACCGCGTCGAACACGTCACCCACTGGTACCACACCCAACCCCAGTGACACGAACGCCGTGATGACCAGGAGTATCAGCAAGCCGACAAACACGAGGGGAAAAGCAAGTTTCGGGTGACGACGTTCTGGCACGACAATCGGAAGCGGTGAAGTCTCAGTCAACGGAATGGTTCTCTGGAATCCCGAACACGTGGCGCAAGCTCGCCTATCTCACGCATCTTATTCGTGGGTCAGGCGTGTGGCTTGACCCATTCCGCTGACGATGCCCTCGCGTCGGGTCACACCGGGGCGAGGGTACTCGTAAACTCAGTCTCTTGGCCGTGTACCGCGTGGGTTAAACCAAATCTATCACCACGAATCACACGACTCGAACGAATAAAAGCAGGAGCACCCAAGGGCAATTTGATTCTCTTGCTGATTCGTCTGATTCGTGTGATTCGTGGTGAATGTTGATCCTGGTTACGTTCGTTGGGGGACTGCGTTGATGACGATTGGCGTGGGGACGACAGTGTCGAAGGCGCCTTCGTCGGAGGTGATGATGACGACGCCTTGGGCGGTCAGCGCCAGTGTGTGTTCGACGTGGACGCTGGGCAGGCCGTCTTTCGTCACGACGGTCCAGTGGTCGCGGAGAGTGGTCACGTTGTTCGTGCCCATGTTCACCATCGGTTCGACGGCGAGGACGAGGCCGGGTTCGAGTTTGAAGTCGTGCTTGCGGGTTTCACGGTCCACGAAGTTCGGCACCTGTGGGTTTTCGTGCATGGCCCGTCCGATGCCGTGGCCGACGTAGGATTCCACGACCCGAAAGCCCGCTTGCTCGACGTGCTTTTGCATCCGGCTGGCGACTTCGCTCCACCACTTCCGCTTCGGCAACTCATCAATCGCAATTTGCAACGTCTCTTCGCCGACTCGAACGAGCCGTTGCCACTCCGGGCGGATGTTGCCGATCGGGATGGTAATCGCGCGGTCCGCACACCACCCGTTCAGGCGGCAGGCGGTATCGACCTTAAGCAAGTCGCCTTCTTTCAGGACGCGGGCTTTCGGAATGCCGTGAACGACTTCTTCGTTCAAACTCAAGCACGTGACCGCCGGGAACGGCACCCGCCCCGGATAACCTTTGAAGAGCGGCGTGGCGGAGTGGTCCGCATAAAACCTCTCAACGGCTTGGTCGATGTCGATAGTTTTCGTGCCCGGCTTCGCCATGTCGCGGCAAATTTGGAGCGCCCGCGCCACGAGTTTCCCCGCTTCACGCATCAGTGCTAATTCACGGGCCGATTTTAATTCCGGAGGGCGATAATTAGCAGGACGCAACATTGCGAGGGTCTCGACAGTCAACGAATAAATCAGCGGCTTTCAAACAATTCGCATCATTGTAGTGCGTGGCAGGCAGAATTGACGGGTTGAATTGGATTTTGGCAACGCAATTCGCGGGGCAGGGCGGCGATAAACTGGACGCAAGTGATCCCGGCGAACCGGCTGCGTAAGCTGCCGGGTGGGTAGCCACAAGCAAGTGGAAGGTTACCACCCAGGCGACTCACGTCGCCGGTTCGCCGGGAATGCCAAACACTGGGGCGACGGGTGTCCCGAAAATATCGGCATTGACAATTCGGGAGATGGCCTTCAGTATTATGCGAGTTCGGCCTCTTCTCTGTTCCGGCCCCACCGTACCTTGGCCTCGGCTTAGGTACGGTGGGGTTTTTCCACGTCGATTTATGCCCAAAACTGCCTTGCCCGCTGAGTTTGTGATGACGCCCCGCTTTCGCGCCTGGGCGATTGGGTCGTTCATCGTCACGAATTTGATTCTCGCCGCGTTCCCGATTTCGACCCAACTGAAGGGCAGCGGGAACAAAGATTACCCGCTGTGGTACGACGTCGGCCAGTGGGTACTACACGGCGAAGAACTTTACCTCCGGAGCGCCGACGACCCGTTCCCGTTTCTGTACCCCCCGTTCGCGGCGATACTTCTGGCGATACCGAGTTCGCTGGGCAAAATGGGCAGCATCGTGATGCTGGTCGTGTTGAACGCGGTCAGTTGGTACGCCGCGGTTCGACTTTCCGTGCGCTTGGTTGCCGGTACGGATCGGGTTCACTGGACGCTGTGGGGTTGGCCGTCGGTGGTGTGCTTGTGGGGCGTGTACGAGATGATGTTTATCGGCCAGCCGAACCTGTTTTTGCTGGCGTTAATGCTGGGCGGGTTGGTGTGCTTGCGTGAAAATCGCGGCGGGTGGGCGGGCG
>JANLRE010000837.1:0-10031 GCA_031368205.1 Fimbriiglobus sp.
CACAGTTGTGCCGTCCACTTCGATGATGTAGCCACCCTGGCCGAGACCCGTGAACAGGTAACTGCCGTTGGCGTTCGTGGTGACCGTGCCCAAGGCGGCTCCGTCCGGGATGCCGTCCTTGTTGTCGTCGCGGTAGATGCGAACCCGGACGCCGGCGATGCCGACTTCGCCCGTGTCCGCCTTGCCGTTGTTGTTGGCGTCGTTGAACACCAAGTTGCCGATCGTCATCGGTTGTAGGATGCCGAAGTCCACTGTCGGGTTGGTGTCACCACCGTTGGCGGGTTCACCACCGATTGTGAGCGTGACCGGCGAACTGACAATCACGGTGCCAGTCAAGGTGCCGTTGTCGTCGTTGTCCACGTCGTTGTTCGGCCCCGGCGCGACTTCGTAAGGCCCGCTGCCGTTCGTGCCGCCCGTGCTGCTGATGAACCCCGCCGGTGGCGTGATTTGAACGACGTAATCACCCGGTGTCAGGTTCGAGAAGTTGTAGCTCCCGTCCGCACCCGTTGTCGTGGTGGCGATGACCGTGCCCGTGGTGGTCAACAAGTTCACCACCACATTCGCAACACCGGGTTCGCCCGGATCGACGACGCCGTTGTTGTTGATGTCGTTCCACACCAAGTTGCCGAGCGTCAGCGGTCGATAGACGCCGAAGTCCACCGTGTAGTTGGCGTTCTTGTCCGGGGTGCCGTCCGTGATCCCCGGCGTAGCCGGTTCACCAACAGGGGCATTCCCGGCACTCAGAACCACCGTGCCACTGCGGATATTGGCTCCGACCAACGAGCCGTTGTCGTCGTTGTCCGTTCCATTGTTTGGACTCGGGGCCACTTCAAACGGCCCGGACACGAACCCATTCTTACCGCTCGAACTGATGAACTTCGCCGGTGGCGTGATCTCGACCACGTACCCGCCGTCACTGAGGTTGGTGAAGAGGTACGAGCCTTGGGCGTTCGTCGTCGTCACGTTCAAAGCGGGGCCGTCTGGGACGCCATCGCCGTTGGCATCGGCGAACAACGACACCGTGACACCGGCGATACCCGGTTCGCCCGCATCCACAACGCCGTTGTTGTTGAGGTCGTTCCACACCAAGTTACCCAAGCTCAACGGACGGAACAAACCGAAGTCCACCGTGGTTTCGCTGTTCGCATCCAACGCTGGATCGGCGATCCCTGGTGTTACGGGTTCACCTGTCGTTGCGGTGCCCGGTTGCAGATTAATCACGCCACTGCGAATCCCCGTCGGGGCGAAGAAAGTGCCGACGCTGGTGCCGTGGTCGCTATCGTCCGACGTGCCACCCACGCCGACGCCCGGTTCAAACGCCCCGTTGGTCGAACCTTGCACGCCCGTGCTGCTCACGAAGCCCGCCGGTGGGACCACTTCGACGATGTAACTTCCGGCCAAGATGCTCGTGAACAGGTAGTACCCGTTCCCGTCCGTCACGCGGGTGATCGGGTTGCTTGAACCGTCCAGAACGGGGTTGCCTACAGAGTCGAGCAACCGCACGGTCAGGCCGCTGATGGCCGGTTCGCCCGTGTCAAACTTGCCGTTGTTGTTCAGGTCGTTCCACACGCGGTTGCCGAGCGACAGAACCGGCACGAACCCGAAGTCCACGGTCAGTTCGCTGTTCGCGTCGGCGGTCGGGTCGCTGAACCCTGGGGTGGCCGGTTCGCCCCTGCTGGCGGCTCCGTTGACCAGATTAATGATCGGCGAAATCACCCCGCCCGTGGCGAGCGTCCCGTTCGTCGTGCCGCTGTCCTTGTCGTCCCCCTTCAACGTCGCGGCCGGTTCGTTCGGCCCGGTGGCGCCGAACCCGTTGCCGCTGCCGGTGCTGCTGACGTACCCTTGAAGCTTGCCAGCGGCCAGGAAGTTCGACTTGTCGATGCCGACCCGGTATTGTGCCGGGCTGAGGCCGGTGAACAGGTAGTAACCTTGCGCGTTCGTCACGGTCGTGATCGGGTTGCCGACGCCGTTCAGAATTGCGGCACCGGCACTGTCCAAGAGGTTGACTTGGGCGCCCGCAACCGCCGCTTCACCGGCATCGAACATGCCGTTGTTGTTGGAATCAATCCACAAGCGGTTCCCTAACGTCATGGTCTGGAAGAAGCCGAAGTCGATGGACACGAGGCTGTCTTGGTCGCGGGCCGGATCGACGATGCCCGGCGTCAGGCCGTTCGCCCCTTCTTCGTTGATCGCTTCGCCGCCCGCTGTCAACGTGATGACATTGCTCACCACGAACCCGCCCGCGCCCAACACACCCGACGTGTTCCCGTTGTCCTTGTTGTTGCCCGGCAGACCCACGACCGGCTCGAACGCATTGCCAACACCCGTGCTACTCTTGAACCCCACGAGCGGCCCGCCGACATTGAAGTTGCTGGCGACGATGGCGACTTTGTAAGTG
Organism: Fimbriiglobus sp.; assembly: GCA_031368205.1. Lineage (GTDB taxonomy): Bacteria > Planctomycetota > Planctomycetia > Gemmatales > Gemmataceae > Fimbriiglobus. The sequence continues at coordinate 2,399 of JANLRE010000837.1, forward strand.
CCTTCACCCAGACCCGTGAACAGGTAGTAACCCTGAGCAGTCGTCAGGGTCGCGATCGGCGTGCCCGCTTTGTCCAGAATCGCGGCACCGGCACCGTTGAGCAACTGAACCGTCACGCCCGCGCCCGGCAATTCGCCGGCGTCGAACGAGCCGTTGTTGTTCGCGTCCAACCACACCCGGTTGCCCACGCTCAGCGGACGGAACAAACCGAAGTCCACCGTCGTCTCGCTGTTCGCATCCAACGCCGGGTCCGCGATCCCCGGCGTGACGGGTTCACCCGTCGTGGCCGTGCCCGGTTGCAGATCAATCACGCCACTGCGAATCCCCGTCGGCGCGAAGAAGCTGCCGACGCTGGTGCCGTGGTCGCTATCGTCCGACGTGCCACCCACGCCGACGCCCGGCTCAAACGCCCCGTTGGTCGAACCTTGCACGCCCGTGCTGCTGACAAACCCCGCCGGTGGAACCACTTCCACGATGTACTTGCCGGCGGTCAAATTCGTGAACAGGTAATTCCCGGTTGCGTTGGTGATGGTGGTGATCGCCACACCCACCCCGTTCAGAACGGGGTTACCTGCGGAGTCGAGCAACCGCACCGTTGCACCAACGATCACCGGTTCGCCCGTATCGAACTTGCCGTTGTTGTTCAGGTCGTTCCACACGCGGTTGCCGAGCGAGAGGACCGGGATGAAGCCGAAGTCCACGGTCAGTTCACTGTCGTTGTCGGCAGTGGTGTCCGCGATTCCTGGGGTCGTATTCCCACCCGTCTCGTTCACCGTGGCCGTGCCGTTGACCAGCGTGACGGTCGCCGAAATCACCCCGCCCGTTGTGAGCGTGCCGTTGACGCTACCGCTGTCGGCGTTGTCACCGGCGAGAACTACGATTGGTTCATTTGGTCCCGTCGTTGACCCGTTGCCACCACCCGTGCTGCTCGTGAACCCCACCAATTTGCCCCCGGCCTGGAAGTTCGTCTTGTCGATGCTGACTTTGTACTGGCCAGGGTTCAACCCCGTGAACAGGTAGTAACCACTGGCACTCGTTAGCGTCGTGATCGGGGCGTTGGCGGCATCAAGAACTGGGGCACCGGCGCTGTTCAACAGATTCACTAACACGCCTGCGGGGGCGTTGGCTTCGCCGGTATCGAACTTGCCGTTGTTGTTGGCATCAATCCAAACGCGGTTGCCCAAGGCCATCGGGCGGAAGAAGCCGAAATCAACGGTGAGGTTGGCTTGCGCGTCCACCGTGCCTTGGCCACCGGGGCCGAGGTCCGCTTCGCTGATCGGTTCGACGTTGGTCGGCCCGAGTGTCACGACTCCGCTGCGGTAGTTACCGCCGACGAGTGTGCCGTTGTCGTCGCTATCAATATCCGTGTCCGGGCTTGGTGTTGCGGTCCCTTCGTAAGGACCACTGACGCCCGCAATCCCGACAAGTCCGGTGCTGCTTCGCAGCGTTGTGATGACGCCGCTGTTCGCCACTTCGACCCGATACGTGCCCGGTGCGAGGTTATCGAAGCGGTAGTAACCATTGGTGTCGGTTAACACGGTCACGGCGGCGCCTGCGGCGTCGAGGATTGCGGTTCCGCTCGCATCCAACAGACGCACGGTCACGTTCCCGATACCCGCTTCGCTGTTATTCAGCAGCCCATCGTTGTTGGCATCGAGCCAAACTCGGTTCCCGAGGCTGAAGGTGCGAACCAAGCCGAAGTCTTGCCGCAGGTTGCCTGCGCCCGCGTTGCCGAGCGTATCAACGTCCGGGTTCCCCGCGTTGCCGAAAGCAAAGACTTCAACAACCGTAGTGCGGATGTTGCTTCCCACACCGGCGGTGTTCGTGCCGTGGTCGAATTGGTTTTGGGCGTCGAGGGCCGTGCCGGGTTCAAACGCGCCGGTCGCGGAGAGCAGCTTCGAGGAACCGTTCCCCGTGCTGGAGGTGTACCCCGCCGGTGTCACAACTTCGACGCGATATTTTCCGGGTGTGAGGCCGGAGAACAAATACTTGCCGTTGATATCGGTCACTTGGGACTTGAGGAACGTCCCCGTCGAGTCCAACAGATTCACGGTGATGTTTTGCAGCAACTTGTCCGTGCCAGCGTCGTATTGGCCGTTGTTGTTGACATCCTCCCAAACTTCGTTGCCCAGGAATGGCAACAAGGTCGCAAAGCCTACGTCGTAGTTGTGGCTGTTCGCTCCGCGAACACCCGTGGTGATGTTAATCAAGCCGGTTGTGCCGTCGGCCGCAACGATTGCATTCGAGTCGCGGATGACGCCACCCGTTGAACCGTCGTTGAACGGGGGCGTCGGGTCGAGTCCGGTCACTGGCACTTGCTGGAACCCAGCGGCTTTGCTCGTGGCGTTCGGAATGCGGACTTGGTAGTTGTGGTTCGGCAGGATGTTCAACCCGCCGACGTAGTAGGCCTGAGCCGCGACGTTGTTGAAGCCGGAGAAGTAATACTGACCGGCGGCATTCGTGATGGCCGTGCCCAACTTGGTATCGTCGCCGCCACCCGCCTTACCGTCCGCCCCGAGATCCCAAAGCTCGACGGACAATCCCGATACCGCAGCTTCGTTGGCGTCTTGAATCCCGTTCCCGTTCGTATCTTTCCAGACGTAATTGCCAATTTCGATCGGCGCCGGGTCCGCAACCACGGTCAGGTTCGTCAAGCCGTTCGCTTTGCCGAAGTTCGGCGTGTTGGCGGGGTTGTTGCCGGGGAAGCCCGTTTGGTACAGGTTATAGCCCTTGAGTTTTTGACCGACCGTTGCGGGCAGGCCGTTCACCCCGAGCCACATCAGCCCGCCGGCCCGAACGTCCAACCCCGTATCAAACCCGGTGCTGAGAACGTCGGGGTACCCCGGCAACTGGATCGCGGCCCCGGTAGCGATTTCCTGGTGGGCAGTACCGAACGCATCGGCGAAAAATTCACCACCGCCTGGACCTTGGGTGTTACCGGGGCTTGCGCCCGTGAACGCCCCCGCTACTGCGTTATTTTCGAGCGTCCAACCACTGGCCAAATTATTCGGCGTGGTGATGGCGGCAAACAAGTTGTCCCCGGCGGCAACGCCTTCGTACCGGGTGGCGGGACTCGCCGGGTTGTCCAGGGTGAAGAAGCCGAACTGATCGCCGCTGCGGTCCCGGAAGCCGAGCGTCATGTTCCCGTTGGCATCGAATACAAGCGAACTCAACAGCGGCTGGGGGTACACACCAGCAGTGCCGCCGATGGTTTGAAAAGTTGGTTTCCAAGCCAGCCAGTTACCACGCGGGGTTCCACTGAATTGCTCGACAAAGCCTCTCTGGAAAGTCATGTCCGCAATTGTGAAGACCGGCGCGGCACTGAACGCAAGCGTCGTCGGGTTCACGGTGTACACGTAGCTGTGCAAATCGGCCCGCGCTCCGGTCGTTTCGGCTGTGTTCACGATGCCAACATAAAGCTGGCCGCGATAATACGTGACCGCGAAGGGGCGAAGGTCATCTCCGGCAACCGTGCCAGTGGCACCGGGTGCGTTCAACGGAATCAGTTGCCGCTTGATTGTGACGTTGGTGAGCGGACCACTCGTCGGGATCGAATAGATGTTCCGATCGGCGAGGTTGATGACGTAGAGCGTCGATCCATCCGGCGAAAGGGCGGAGCCGCCGAACCCGGATTTGCCAACGGCATCCCACCCGGTGTTGCCACTATCGCGGTCGTAATCGTAGCCAACTGCTCCGCGAGCCGTTGCGAGTGCGGTGCCGCCGGTTGTGCCCGCGCCGAAGATCGTGTCGAGGTTCACGAAGTTGGTGACGACGCCCGTCGTCTGGTTCACCGCATAAATCTGGCCAGACCCACCTGGCCCCCACCCGGAGTGCTTCTTCGTGTACGCCGAGGCATAGAGCGTGTTGGTTTCGGGATTCTGGGCGAGGCCATAAATCGACCCGACTTTGTCCACCGTCACCAACGTCGTGGCGGTAGGGTTGTCGTAGTCGGTATTCGTGGCGCCGTTCGCACCAGCGTTGTAAGGGAAAGTCACGAGGGCCGGTGTGGCAGCGTTGGCCCCAGCCGGGTCACCGAAGACCAGCCGACCGGCGACGAGCGTCGGGTTGTCTTTGAGATAGTCCGTGCCAATGAACAGACCGAGGTTAACGGTTGCGTTTCCGCCGTCGGGGAAGAATTGGACGTTCGACCCGTTACCCGGCCCGATCGGCCCGACCGTGAAGTTGGTGGGAAAACTGGCTGTGGCAAATTCGATCCGGTAAGGGCCGGTGCCGGTGCTCGCCAGCGTGTAGGTGCCGTCGCTCTTGCTTGTCGCACTACCCCGCGCCGCGCCGGAGGCGTCGAAAGCCGTCACCACCACGCCACCCAGGCCACGATCGACCGCCAAGTTCGTGGTGCCAACTTTACTCGTGTTCGTGACGGTACTCGTTAAATCCCGAACGCCGTTGCCGTTGTAATCCTGGAACACAACGCCCGAGTAATTCCCGGTCGGGACGATTCGGCTTTCGAGCGTCAAAACATCAAGGCACGCTTTGGCCTCTTGCGATGTCTTTTGCGTGCCAGGATTCCGCATCAATTTTTTCGCACGATTCAAGAAGTAACTGAGGGAGTCAGCCATGATAAAACGCTCACAAAATGGAGAGGAGAGTCACACAGAACAGAAGAATATCTGTCACGAATAAAACGATGCCCGTGTTCAATTGATCGAAGCTGCACGGTTTAGGAAGTAACGAAAAACCGGGCAACTTAGACGAATTGGGGGCTATAGACACAATCAAGATACGCTATTTATGGAGAATTTACTAACGATGTCAAGCACGTTTCGGTGATTTGCACGAAATCTAACTGTTGCATCACTCGGAAAACTCAACCGATCAGGAAAACACTATTGGAACGGTTCCGCACGACTGGAACTGTGGGCGCACAACAGCCGGATCGGCGTTCTGATTTCGCAGAACGTCGATCCGGCAAGCGTGTGAATCATCCCCAGGTGACGAGTGACGGCTCGTAGGAGTGTGGCAAGTTGGCGTGCTTCGGTAACACGCGGACTGTGAACCCGAACTGCCCGCTCGCCTGACACGTCATACTCCCGGTGTACGTCACACTGGACCCGTTCGCGGTTGTCGCCACGAGGCTCGTGGCTTTGGCGTCCACGATCTGGCCCATCGAATCTAACAACCCGCTACACAACTGCACATCGACATCGGCGGGCGTCAAGGTGCCGAGGTTGACTTGGGCGCTGACGGCGAGGTCCGCACCCACGCGCAGGATTTCCGTCGTAGGGGCTTGGACGCTTTCGATGCGGATTTGGTTCCAGGACTGTCCGATTTTCCGACGCCACTCTGCGAGTTCCCCCGCCGGTTTTAAGCCGTTGGCTGAAAGTGTCTGTGACCGATGGTGACTCGGCAGGTAGCAGGTTTCAAAATACTCTTCGACCATCCGGTTCGTGTTGAACACCGGCACTTGCGTCGAAATGGCCCGCTTCATCCGACGGAGCCATGCGCGGGGCAACCCTTCGCCGTCGCGTTGGTAGAACATCGGCATCACGTCCCGCTCCACCAACTCGATCAGCAGACGGCTTTCCACTTCGTCTTGGTACGTCAGGTCGGTGTACTCTTCCCCCGCGCCGATCGCCCAGCCGTTGTCGCCGTCGTACCCTTCGACCCACCAGCCGTCGAGAATCGAACAGTTCAACCCGCCGTTCACGGACACTTTCATGCCGCTCGTACCAGAGGCTTCCAACGGGCGGCGCGGGTTGTTTAGCCACACGTCCACGCCGTGAACGAGGTGGCGGGCGACGTTCATGTCGTAGTCTTCGATGAAGACCACATGCTTGCGGAACTCCGCTTTGCGAGCTTGTTGCACGACGCGGGCAATCAGTTCCTTGCCGCCCGTGTCCTTCGGGTGCGCCTTCCCCGCGAAGATGAACTGGACCGGGCGTTTGGCTTCGTTCAGAAGCCGCGACAGCCGTTCGGCGTCGCGGAAAATCAGGTCGCCACGCTTGTACGTGGCGAACCGGCGTGCGAAGCCGATGGTCAATGCTTCGGGGTCCAGCACTTCTTCAGCAGCGTGGATTTCGGACGGCGGCGCGCCACGCCGGGTGAGTTGCATCTTCAACCGATGGCGGGCGAAGCCGATGAGCTTTTCGCGGCACTTGGAGTGCGTCCGCCACAACTCCGCGTCCGGGATCGAGTCCACTTTCTTCCACACCGCGAAATCGACCGGCTTGGCGTCCCACTGAACCCCGAGGTAACGCTCAAAGAGTTTGCCCATCTCCGGGGCGAGCCAACTTTGCGTGTGCACGCCGTTGGTAATCGACCCGATCGGCACTTCGTTGGTCGGCAACGTCGGCCAAATGTCGTTCCACATCTTCCGCGACACGCTGCCGTGCAGCTTGCTCACGCCGTTGCTGGTGTTGGCCAGCTTGAGTGCTAACACGGTCATGCCGAACGGTTCGGCATTATCGGCTGGGTGCTGTCGCCCAAGTGCATAGAACTGTGCCCGGTCGATGCCGAGTTGCGAGATGTACCCACCCAAATATTGCTCAATCATCGCGGGCGGGAAGGAGTCGTTGCCCGCCGGCACCGGGGTGTGCGTGGTGAAGCAAGTGCCCGCTTTCACGGCTTCGGCGGCGGTTGCGAAGTCGTGCTTCTTCTCCGTCATCAAGATGCGAATCCGCTCCAAGCTGACGAAGGCCGCGTGGCCTTCGTTCATGTGGCACACGGTCGGTTCCTTGCCGATCGCCCGCAGCGCCCGCAACCCGCCGATGCCGAGGATGATTTCCTGCTGAATCCGCGTGTGCGTATCGCCGCCGTACAACTGGGACGTGATGCCACGATCTTCGGGGCGGTTTTCGGGGATGTTCGCGTCGAGCAAATACAACGGCACCCGCCCCACTTGAATGCGCCAGATTTTCAACATCACGTCGCGGCCCGGCAGCGGCGCCGGGACCAGAATCGGCTTACCGTCGGCACTCGTCTCCGCGATCAACGGCAGGTTGAAGAAGTCGTTTTCGGGGTAGCGTTCTTGTTGCCAGCCGTCGAGGTTCAAGTATTGGCGGAAGTACCCTTCGCGGTACATCATGCTGACGCCCATGAGCGGCAACCCGAGGTCGGACGCACTCTTCAAATGGTCCCCGGCCAGCACGCCGAGGCCCCCCGAGTAAACCGGCACGCTCTCGTGGATGCCGAATTCCATCGAGAAGTACGCGATCCGTGGGTCGGTCACGGCGCCGTAAGTTTCGCTGAACCACGTCTTCGACGCGAGATAATCATCGAGGTGCTTTGACACATGGTCCATGTCCGCGAGAAAGCCGTCGTCCTTGGCCAGTTCTTCAAACCGCGTTTGGGCGGTGCTGGAAAGCAGCCGCACGGGGCTGTGGTCGAGCGATTCAAACAAGTCCGGATCGACCCGCCGGAACAGCGCCACGGCGTCCGCGTTCCAACACCACCACAAGTTGTACGCCAGTTTTTGCAGCGGCTGCAATCGCGCGGGAAGACACGGCAACACGGTAAACGGACGAATCAAACGACCAGCCATGCGAAACCTCGGAAGCGTGCCGGAGAGGCCAAGAAGTGCTAGTAACTTAGGAATGTTAGGTGATTCGGCAAAGATGCCCCGAAAGCCCATGAACGATGATACCCCGAAAGCCCATGAACGATCGTTCATGGGCTT
>JANLRE010000883.1:0-4275 GCA_031368205.1 Fimbriiglobus sp.
CTGCCCAACGCTGAGGTGGTGTACCAGTGAACTAGTACACTACCAGCGCGGCGGGACGGCGGTCAAGCACCAAGTGGGAAAATTAGAGCGACCGGAAACAAAGAAGGGTAACAATATACTTGACGCAATGGGCTAGCAACCCGCTTGACCCCGACAGCCGATCCGGGTATGCGTAGACATATGAGCATACCTGACTTCAAACTAAATTCGCTGATTCGGATAGGCGCGAAGTCGAATTACGCGAAGATAGTTCAATGCACGCCCAAAACAGACGCATTGCGGCTGACAGTTGACGCATTTTTAGCGAACGTTAAGAGAATACAGGGCTTGGCATTCATGCCATTCGTTCTCTACGCACACACATGGCATTTTGGCAGAAGCTGGGCGATGGCCGGTTTCCAGCATACAACAAAGTTTGACATAGTCTCACCAACTGACCCGAATTACGCTGCCGTACTGCAACTTGCCCACGAGATAAAAGGCAACACGCTAGGAGCCGTTGCGAAAAGTCGCCAGCTCGAATCCGAACTAATGAATGAGGCGGCTGACAATATAAATGTCGTCCTCGGACCGCAAGAGGTTTTCGAGCATATCCATCCTTGGCTCGGGTCGTTGCTAATTAGTGAATGGTCAGCTTTTGAGATTTTGGCAACCGATCTTTGGGTGGCGGCTGTCAACAGTCGCCCGTCAAGTCTCGGAAGGGCTGCACTACAAGCCCCGCGGCGGAAGGACGATGACTCTCCTCTTGAAGAGGCTTCCGAGGACAAGAAGCCGGCCGACAAAAAAACCGCGGCGGTGTCGCTCGACACGTTGCAGCGGTACGGGTATAATCTCAGTAACAGAATGGGTGACATGCTCAAGGCGCAACGTAAGTGGAGTTTCAATAGCGCCAAAACGATCAGATTCGCCTATACCGATGCGTTTGGCAAAGAATCGAATTGGCCACGACAAGATTCAGATTACAAGACTATTGCCCACCTTGAAGCGGTTCGACACCTGCTAGTCCATCGTGCCGGCGTCGTTGACCAAACCTTCATAGATCGTATCGGTGCCGACTCGTTATTTTCTGGAGTCGCGTTAGACAAGCGATTGACGATTGACGGGGATATGGTTAATTTTTTCATGAATCTCGTCATTGATTATTCTTGTAAATACATAAAATTTGTTGATGAGTGGCTTATAAATCACCCGGAATAACACATGGACACGACAGAAAACAAGTTGGTAGAGATAGTGCCGATCCTTGAGCAAATCTGTCCTGAATGTTCGGGGGCCGGGTTCTGGCTCGACAAGTATGGTGACGGGGATAATACCCCCGACGAGTGTAGTTCGTGCGATGGGACAGGCTATGTCCTGACTGGCGATGGAAGGCGGCTGCTTAACTTTTACCGCCACCACATCGCCCGCCTACGGGTGACGGCGGGCGACCACTAACGCCGCTCGGACTTCTTCTTCGCCCACTCCGCGGCTCGCCGGTCGATTTCGGTCTTCGGCACCGCCAGCAGACGCCGGGCAAAGTCCTTGAACTCCGCCTCGGTCGGCGGGTGCGGGACTTCGGCCGGCTTTGCGGGCTTGGGGGCTGGCTCGTCTTTCACGGCGTCCTCGGTTCGGGGCTTCTTCCCCCGCCCGCGGCGCTGCCGCTTAAGGTGCTGGGGGACTCACCACATCTTCGCCCGTGAGCGCCTTGTACGTCAACCGCTTCCCCGCGATTCCCTTCAAGACTTCCGTGAACCGCTCGCCGTCCGTGGCCTTGCGGTTGTTGAACCGGAACGCTTCGGCATCCACGTAGCGGAACAGGTGGAACGGCTCGACGCTGACGTGCGTGCCCTTGATGCACCGCTTGAACAGCGACCAGAAGTTCTCCAGCCCGTTCGTGTGGACCGCGCCCTTCGCGTAGCACTCGGCGTGGTCTACGAACTCGTGGACGTACTCCGGTTCCAGGCCCGAATAGCTCGCCAGCGCGTCGGTGTAGACGTTCGACCCGGTTTCGACGTTGTCCTTGATGACCAACTGGAGAGTCCCCCGCTGCGTGTTGGCCACGACGAACGCCCGGACCTTGCTCGCTTCGTCTTCGCCCCCGTGCCGCTCCAACAGGCCCATGACGATGGCCTTGCCGACCGCGCCCCGGCCCTTCGCCTTCCGCTTTCCGGCGTGCATGTTCCGGGCCTTGCCGCCGATGAACGTCTCGTCCGCTTCGACGGTGCCGCTCAGCTTGTCGTCGGAGTCGTCGTGCATCGCCAGCCGGACGCGGTGCAGCATGAACCACGCGGACTTCTGGGTCACGCCGATGGCCCGGTGGACTTCGTAGCTGCTGATGGAGTTCTTGGCGTTGCACTCCAGCCACATGACGACGAGCCACTTGCCGACCGGGATCGGCGAGTCTTCCATCACGGTCCCGGTCTTCACTGAGAACTGCGGCTTCTTCGGGCAGTCCTTGCAGTACCACCGGCGGCGCTTGGCGATGTGCCCGACGTTCGTCCCGCCGCACGCCGGGCACGCGACGCCTTCCGGCCAGCGGAGCGAAGCCAAGTGCCGACAGGCCGCGTCTTCGTCGGCGAAGAAGGTCACGGCGTCGATGAGGGTCTTCGGGTACGGTGCTTGGGTGTCCATGAGGGTATTCTACCCCCGACCACCCATTGCGTCAAGTATATTGTTACCTTTTGTTTTGGCCACCGCCGGACTGAATGAGGCGGGCGCGCAGCCTCCCAAACCCTTGCCTGAGGACTTGAGCCGCATTTTGGCCGTGCTGCGACAGAGGGCGGCCGAGCTGAATCCCATTTTGGTGAAGTACACTGTTGTGACTGAGGAGACGGCTGAGTGGGCGCGTGAGCTTATACCTTACGCGGCCAGGAGTGATACGTCCTCGAACGTCTGGAACTCCAGCGTCATGAGGGATTCGAGGGCCTTGGCATGTGTGGTCGGGATGCCGGCCAGGGTGGCCTCGATGGCGGCGCGGAAGGAGGCGAAGTCGGGGTGGTACTTGCCGTACACGGATCGGCGCTTGGCGAACCCCCACAGCCGCTCGATCAGGTTTAGGTTGGGCGAGTAGCTGGGGAGGAAGAGCAGGCGGATGGACAACTCCTCGGCCAACCCCTGCACCACCTTGTTCCGCTGGTATCGGGCGTTGTCCAGCACCACCGTGACCGGCCCGACGAGCCCCTCGGCGGCGATGGCGCGGAGCAGCACGCACATGGTGTCGGTGTTGACCACCGTGGTGTTGGTGACGGTCAGCAGGCGGCGGGTGACGGCGTCCCACGCGCCGAGCACGTTCAGCCGCTGACGCCCTGAGGCGGCGCGGACGAACACCCGCGTGACGCTCCACAGGCAGCACAGGAAGGTGCCGAACACGAAGTGGGCGGCGTCCACGAACAGCACGTGCCCGGTGCCGGCGACGGCCGCGTCGAGGGCCGGTCGCAGTTCGGCGTCGAGGAACGCCTGCTGAGTGGCGACGTGCTCGGTCAGCGACTTTTTGGGGGCACCGGGACGGCGCGGGTGCGCTGCCAACGGAACCCCAGGCCGGCCAGGAAGGTGCGGGCCTGGGTGAGGCCGCGGCGGATGCCGGTCAACTCCTCGATGCGGTCGGCCGCCTCGGCGGTGGTGCGGACCGGGTGCCCGGCGAGGGACTGGCGGATGGCCTCGGCGTGGTCGGCCAGCTCGCTGGTGGGGACGTGTCGGTCACGCCGACGCAGGCCGTCCAGCCCGCCGTCCCGGTAGGCGAGGACGTACCGCTTGGCGGTGGCGATGCCGACGTGGGCGAGGTCGGCAGCCTGTTGGCGGGGGTGGCCCAGGTGAACGGCCCACAGGACGAGCATCTTGCGGCGGACGACCGGGTCGGGGTGGGTGTCCCGGTCGGCGAGTACGGCCGCCTGCTCGTCGGGGGACAGGGCGGGGCGAAACCAAGTAGCCATCCGTGGCTCCGGAGAAAGGGAGGATCACTCACCGGCAATAGTAGACGCTATCGACGCCCGGACGAACAGATCAACTGTCACCGGGCAGGGTATAAGTTGAGTTCGGGGTTATTGACCTCTGGACGCGAACTCGGTGTCGAAGTCGATTGGGTCACAGACCCAAGTTCTTTTCAACCGTTCTCGTATTTTGCGTAGTCGCATTTGACCTGACGTATAGCATGCAGAAGCGTCGGCTAGTGGTCCGCGGCGGGAGTTTGCTTCGGGTAGACTCGGTGCATCTTCTTGCGGGCGTCGGCGACCTTGAAGCACCACGCGATCTTCACCCCGGCCGCGTTCCGCGCGTCCTGCCACGCCTCGACCTCGGCGG
>JANLRE010000950.1:0-6622 GCA_031368205.1 Fimbriiglobus sp.
AAGCTCACATTCCTCACCGAAGTTCGCTTCCTGGATCAATGGCCGGAAACGGTCCAAGTCGTCGAGCCGACGTTGAAGGAACGCTTGGCGGCCACGTTTGCGAAGCACCCTTGGGTGTCCGAAGTGACCGCCGTGACAATCGGCGCGGATGCGAGTATCCGCGTGGCGGTGAAGTTTCGCGTCCCGGTGCTGCAGATCAACGTGACCGGGGAAACGGAGCCGCGAGTCGTCGATCGGTTCGCGGTGCTGTTGCCGTCGGGGCAGCATCCGGTGACCTTACCGATACTCGTCAACAGGCAACTCGCGTCGAAACTGCACGCCGGCTTGATCTGGCCGGACGACACCGTCAAGCGCGCCGCCGACTTGGCGTACACCTATAAACCCGCGCTCATCGAGAAGACCAGTAAAGGTTGGCGGCTGATCCAAACCGATGGCAAAGCGCTCATCGTCGGTTGGTAAGCTCGTCCAGCACGAACTGCGACCACGTTTCAAACTGTTCCCGATCACTTTGTAATTGCTCAATCGACGACCAACCCGCCCCCGCCAGTGCCGCTTCACGCGGCGTGGCAAGCGGTGCGGTCAACTCAAACAGATGCACCACGCCCAGGTGAACGCTGCCCACCAACGTGCGGTCGTCGTTGATGAACCCGATCAGGCGTTCGGTGTATTCGCAACCAATGGCCACTTCCTCGACGACTTCACGCATCATGCCAGTGCGGTACGGGTCCACCCCGCCCGCCGCATCCTCTTCCGAAATGTGCCCGCCAATCCCGATCGACCGCAACGCCTGCAACCGCTTCTCCGTCCCCGCCGCACCGCGTTGATAGTGGAACAGTTGATCCGCAGATTTCAACACGACGTAAGGAATCAACTGCTTGAATTCCGGATCGGATTCAACTTCAGAACGGGGCCGGAACGAATACTGTGCCGCGTCCAACAACCGCGCCCGATACCCGTCCTCCGCCAATCGCAACCCCTGAAACACCCCCACCGCACGAAAGTGCGGCGTCGGAATGCACAGCACACGTTCATCGACTTTCATAGGACTGCACTCGGCAAATTGTGGGTCAGCTACCTCCACATTGGTTCCCCGTACTTCAGCAACGTGAGTATTGTCATACTCCAACATAGCAGGAGAATGGCTGTTGAACTGAGCAAGATCAACAGCGCGAAAATGGCAAACACGTTACCAATCCGTGGATTCGGTGTGACGTGTCGGCCCATGATTAATCCACCCCACAAGATCGTGACGGACAGTGGGACCAGGATGTCACAATATTCCCAGATCGGTATTGCGAGGTTGATGATCTCCTTCGTCAGTTGAGGTAATTGGGCACCTCTCTCATCAAACCGTTTCTTCTGCATCGGGAGCGCAAAGAGCAGAACAAACCAAGACACGTGCAACAACATCGTGAGCACCGCCAACCATAAGAGCGTTCCCGCACGAGTCGGAGCCTTCTTCACATCGGTACTGTTTTGCACGGGCCACCAGGGTTTTCAAATCAGATTAGAAACTTGCTGATGGCAGCCACGACCAATGCGGCGATGACCATGAACATGGCAAGACGCAAGGTGTCGGCGCTGGAGCGGCGGGCGAGCAGGCGATCGAGTTCGCGTTGGTCACTGTCTTCGACGGCGAGTTGCAAGGCGAGTTCGTAGCGGCCTTCGGGGTAGTCACGGGCTTGGTCGGCGGTGAGGTATCCCATCGGCCATTGGGTCGGTGGTTCCGGCATGGCCAGCACATGAAAACCGAGTTCATCACTGAACGCAAAAGTCGCGGGCCAAAGTTCACACCGGGTGCGGTCCGGGAGCAATTGCCAGAGGTCGCGGGTCGGTTTTCCCATTGGCTCGTGGGATTGGAGCAACAATCGGCTGCCGTCGATCAACGCTTGCGCGCCGCCCAGCAACAACGGCATATCACCGCTTTTCAAAATCGCCTGCACGTCCGCGACTTGGCGTTTCGGCAACAGTTCCTCGGGCCATTCCAGTGACTCTAGATCACCTCGTGCGGACCAGTTGGGCGGGTAACGGTCGGCAATGGCGAACGGGTCGCCGAGTGCTTCGTACACCTTGCGGTGAAGCACGAGGGCGCGAAAACTGAGTTCGGTATCACCCTGTTCCGTGACTTGGACCACGGCAACGTGCGATCCCAATAGCGGGTACGCAAAGAGCGCATCCTGGCAACGCACGCCCGGTGAACGATGCCCGAACCGTTCACACATGTGCGTTGTTGCAACGTCCCATTCGGGAAGGAAGTTCGCGGATCGCGCGACGATACTCGGTCCCGTCGGACGTGTGTTGAGAAGAGCTTGGGCAATCGCAAGGTCCGGTCGCATTCTGGCCATCTGTAGGGCTACTCGATTCTATCGTCGCAAATTCAATCGTTGCCGATGTTTTGTAGGTCGTGGTCGAGTCTTCGAGGCCCGACACGCGATCTCCACATCCAAACGGCTAACGTATGTCACTTCACGCTCGAATGTCGGGCCTCGAAGACTCGACCACGACCTACAAAACGATCGCAATCAAACGGATCATGAATCAGAACAGCAACCGCCACAAGTCGAGTCCGATGACGAACAGCATGAGGCACAAGACCATCGCCAAGCCGATGTACGTTAACACCACTTGCACGGAGACGGGGGCCGGTTTGCCACGAATCGCTTCGTAGCCGAGGAACATCATGTGCCCGCCGTCTAGGACCGGGATCGGCATGAAGTTCACGACCGCGAGGTTGATGCTGATGAGCGCCATCCACAACAACAGGTGCCAGATGTCTTGCCCGGCGATCAGGTAGGAGGCGCGGGCCAACGTGATCGGACCGCTCATGAGCAGCGGCGAAATGCGACCGAAGGCCATCGCATACAGCCCCTGGTAAGTCATCTTAATCGCACGCAAGGTGCGGTAGCCACCCATCTCAAGAGCTTGTAGAACCCCGTCCGCTTTCTGGGTCCGCGTTTCGTTCGTCAACGCCAACCCGATGCTCGGCACGGGCCACGTGGTGTCGGGTGTTGCGACCATCTCGGCGGTGATCTTTTGACCGTCGCGCTCCAGTTTCACTTCGAGGGTGTGCGGTGCGGTGTATTGCAGATTCATGTCCACGAACGCCCACTGATGCGGTCGGACTTCCGACCACTTCTGCGCCACTTCCGTGCCTTGGTGATCGACGGCTTTGAACTTGATTTCCAGGATCTTGTCGTTGGCCAGGATGCCCGCTTTCGCGGCGGGTGATTGCTCCCGGCGTTCCACAACGGGCTTCAACCGCTCGGCTGCGGTGAACGGCTCCACGGCGTTCACCACGGTTTGGACGTGGTAAGCCAACCCCAACCCGTTGATGGCGATCGGGGTGCCGGGTTTCATCGCGCTGCTGAACTCGTAGCGATAGCTGGCGTCCCAAACCATCTCCAGCGTTTTGCGTTGCAATGCGTGATCGACTTCCCGTAACACCGTCACTTTCACGGTGCGGTTCGCCGCCTGGCGGTCGGACCACCAGTCGAGTTCATACGGCAACCGCATCGGGTCGAGCGCGACCACTTTCGTCGTGGCATCGACCGGCTGGGCTTCGGTGGAATCGGTCGTGAACCGGGTTGTCGTGCCGTTCGGTTCGGGGACTTCGACCGCGACGATTTGATCGCCCGCGACGTTCACTTTCTCGCCGTTCGTGTCCCGGATTTGCACGTCTGCCTTCTCGGCGGGTGAGTTCCGGCGGATGGTTGCCACCGCACCCATCCGCATTCGCACTCCAAGGTCGTAGCGGAAGGTCGGTAGCACCACGATCGAAACGGGCGTCTTCGACGAGTCCTCTTTGCGGGTCACCTGAAACGTGGTTGGCTTACCCGCGAGCTTCACCAGTCGGCGCGCGTAATCAAAGAATTCGCCCGGCATCCCTTCGGAGTTCGGTGTAATCGGCTTGAGTTGCGAGGGGTTATCCGGGTCGGTCATGCCGATGATCGTGTCGCCGGGTTTGAACCCCGCACTGCCTTCCGGCCCTTTGGCATCGGCGTACACGCTATCGGGGATGTACGGCGGGATTTCTTCGCGCTTCGACGATGTCAGAGTGAGTTTTTCCAACTGCAACACGCCGAGTTGCGGGTACAGTGCGCCTTCGCCACGAATCGGTTCCACGTCAACCATGTCGCGTTTGCCCTGGTATTCCAGTTCCAACGCAACCGTTTCGCCTTTGTGCGTGCTGGACACGATGGGGCGGATGTCGTCAAACCACGGGTTTTCCCGGCCGTTGATTTGCTTCACTTCCGTACCCGAGTGAATGCCGGCGCGCCAAGCTGCCGAGCCGGGTTCAATCTGGGAAATAATGCCGGGCATCTCTTCGACGCCGTGCATGTACGTCACGATGAAGCAAACCGCCGCCAGGAAGATGTTCATCACCACGCCAGCGGAGATCACGAACATCCGTTGCAACACGGTTTTGTTCTTGAAGCTGCGCGGGTTGGTGTCGTCCTCGTCGTTGTCTTCCGTGCCGATTTCGCCGTTCTCGCCTTCGCCTTCGCCGATCATGGCCACGAACCCGCCGAGTGGGATCATGGCGAGCTTGTAGGTCGTTTCACCGTACTTGAACGAACAGAACGGCAACGCCGGCCCGAAACCGATGCTGAAGGTTTTGACGTGAACGTCACACAGCTTTGCAGCGGCGAAGTGGCCGAGTTCGTGGATGAAGATAATCAGGCTCATGCCGAAGCCCGCTAACAGCACGTCGAGTGGGTGCAAAAACCGGCACACCACGGTCACCAAGGCGATGACGATGACAAGCTGCAAGCCGTTTTGGCGGAACCAGCCGCTCAGTGATAATGTTGATTCGCTCGGAGCGATGAGCGATTCGCCGTCGAAGGACGGGTTCGGCTGAGTGTTCAGCGGTTTGCCGTCTGCGGGCGAGTTCGAGTCCACCGGGCCACCTCCTGTCGCGCCCAACGGTCGAGAGCCAACAGGCCATCGAGCGTCGGGGCGGGGTCATATTCATGGGAATCTAGCACCGCACGGCAGCACCGGGCGATGTCGAGAAAACTAATTTTACCAGTCAAAAACTGTTCGACCGCAACTTCGTTCGCGGCGTTCAGAACACTGCCACACGTGCCGCCACGTCGGGCGACTTCAAAACCCAAGTCCAACGCCTGGAACGTTTCCCGATCCGGCTGCTGGAATTTTAGGGAAGTCAGCGCTCGCCAGTCGAGTTTATAGGCCGGACCCTCCACACGGTCCGGGTAGGTCAAGGCAAATTGAATCGGCAATCGCATGTCTGGGGGGGAGAGTTGGGCGAGAACGGAGCCGTCCACAAACTCCACGAACGAATGGATAATCGACTCGGGATGAACGATTACGTCAATCTGCTCGGCGTTCAATCCGAACAGCCAACGGGCTTCGATCACTTCCAGGGCCTTGTTCATCAAAGTTGCGGAATCAATCGTGATCTTCGGCCCCATCTGCCACGTCGGGTGACACAGTGCTTGTGCCGGTGTGACCGATTCCAGTTGCGAAGCCGTTTGGCCGCGAAACGGCCCGCCACTGGCAGTCAGCACGACCTTGCACACATCGCCTGCTGTTGAACCACACATTGCTTGGAAGATCGCGGAATGTTCGCTATCGACCGGCAGAATCACGCCGCCGGTTCGGGCCGCCATCCCCATGACAAGAGGACCACCGACGACCAGCGTTTCCTTGTTGGCCAGTGCCACCGTCTTGCCCGCTTCCAACGCCGCCCACGTCCCATACAACCCCGCCGCACCCACCACCGCTGAGAGAACCACATCGACAAACTTCGCGCTGACCAATTCGCACACCGCATCTGTGCCGAACCGCAACTCGGTTTCCTTCGGAAATGCCGCCCGATCCGCTTGTTGAAAGGCTGTCGGGTCGGTCAAAATCGCAATCGCGGGGCGAAATCGCTGGCACTGCTCGGCGAGTTGCTGCCATTTGGAATGCGCACTCAGGCCGACAATCTCAATGCGGTCCGGAAGTGCGTTCGCCACGTCCAAGGTGTTCGTGCCAATCGAGCCGGTCGAACCTAGCACCACGACGCGCCGCCGTAAGGGGAGTGATTTGCGAATGCCAGGGCCAATCAACTCCGTCACACGGCACCACGTTCCCAGAATGAAGAATGCAGGGTCAAATCGGATCACCCCTACGTGTTGTGAATTCTACGGGGCTTTCCACAACCGTCGCAAGGTGAACGCACCTGGGCCTGAAAATGCAGTCGCCGCAAACAACCGGGGCTTGGGAGACCCGATCGACTGCGGCGAGACGTGCCGGTTGTCAGAACCTGACTTAGTTCATCAGTAACTTCGCACCGATGAAGACTAGCGCCATGAGGATCAAGCCCGCCGCGACGATACCAATGGTTCCTAAACCGCCATTGGCATTCCGTTGGACGGAATCTTCCGCCTCGTTCAACCAACCGGCGGACGCCCGCAATGCGGCTGGATCACCGTAAGACGAGTTGTTTTCAACTGCCTCTAAAAGCTGGATTTCTTCGATTGCTGGCAAGTTGAAGGAATCGCGGCTGGGGAGAGCGTTTCGTTGCGCGGGCTTGGGTGCGTTGTTGAAGTTTCGACCCGGTACCGTTGGAACTGGCGTCGGGTTATGCAAGCGGGTAGCTGGTGGGGGCGTAGACGGC